>NZ_JANSHU010000001.1:189905-197474 GCF_047461755.1 Synechococcus sp. R65.1
TTAGGCAGCCTCTGGAGTACCAACTTCCAACTGTTGCCGATTCCCCTCACCCAGGCTAAACTGGCTGCCACCCAGAGGGCGGGATCTTGGATCAACTGGCGCGTCGGCTTGCTCACCTCAAACCAAGGGTGACTCACCCGCAAATACCCCAGCAGTGATCGGCTCTGTAAACTGACGCAGCCAATGCCACCGGGCACCGTGGGCCAGATAAGCCACTCCAGGTCAATGTGGCTGTCCTCTAGGGTGCTAGCTTCCAAGCTGTGGCACCAGCAGCACCGCTGTAACTGGCCAGCCGCTGCTGTGTCGCTTGGAACTGGAGCTAGCTGTGGACACGAGGCTCGGGGTGGAGGGTAGAGAGGATCTCGGCTTCTACTTGCAGCAGGGTGTCCAGACGCTCCTGCACCTGGTCGGCGGGGAACTGCGCCAGGGCCAGATCCAGATACAACTGCCAGTGCCGTTCTTCAGCCGCTGCCAGCCAGAGGTAAAACTGCCGCAACTCGGGATCGGGGAGGTGAATTCCCAGCAGGCCCAGGCGTTCGTGGCTGCGAGCTTCGATAATGGCGGCCACTAGCAGTGCATCCAGAAGACGCTCTGGCTCATGGCGGCGCAGGTGCTGGTTGAGGCGGCTGGCGTAGGGAGCCGCTGGCAAAGGCCTAAGCAGGATCCCCAGCCGCTGCAGATGGCGATGGACTCGCTCAAAATGCTGCAGCTCCTCCCGCGCCAGCGGCGACAGAGCTTCCACCAGCTGCCCGTTGGCTGGGTAGCGGAAGAGGAGACTGAGGGCGTTACCCGCAGCTTTTTTCTCGCAGTTGGCGTGGTCTAACAAGACGAGGTCGAAGTGACGAATGGCCTGATCGATCCAGGCCGCAGAGGTAGGGGAAGCCAGTTGGAGGGTAACCACAGGTTCGAGAAAAGCGCAAAAAAGTTTTGTCAAGAACAGTTTCTCTGCCCCTTCTCCGCCAGGGGCTTGGGAAGAGGGACAATTGGATCTTAGCGTTGCCCCTCTCCCTGCTTAGACAGCCCTGGACAAGGCTGGGGCATTTAGTGGCTTAGGGCCAAGGTCTTTCCTGCCACAGTTGCCGCCATTTCCTCCAGGAGCTCCTCCGTCTCCTCCCAGCCGATGCAGCCGTCAGTGATGGAGACGCCGTACTGGAGCGGTACCCCCTTCTGCCAAGTTTGCTTGCCCGGCTTGAGGTTGCTCTCGAGCATGAGTCCCATCAAAGCCCGCTGCCCTTCCTGGTATTGCCGCAGCACTGCTCGACAGACGGATCCCTGCCGGCGGTAGTCTTTGTGGGAGTTGTCGTGAGAGCAATCCACCATCACTGAGCGCGGGATCCCTTGATCCTTCATTAGCAAAGCCGCCCGCGCCACATCTTCCGGCCCGTAGTTGGTCTTGCCGCCGCCCCCCCGCAACACGATATGCCGGTCGGGGTTGCCGGTGGTTTTTACCAAAGCCGTCATGCCGTCTTGGCCAATGCCCAGAAAACTGTGGGGGTGGCTAGCGGACACGATAGCGTTGAGGGCAATCTCCAGCCGCCCGTCAGTGCCGTTCTTGAAGCCCACGGGCATGGAGAGGCCGCTGGCCATTTCCCGGTGGGTCTGGCTTTCAATGGTTCTAGCGCCGATGGCCGCCCAGCTCACGAGATCGGCTGTGTATTGAGGAGTCACTGGATCCAGCATCTCTGTGGCGCAGGGCAAGCCCAGCTCGTTGATCTGCAGCAGGATGGAACGGGCCAGTTGCAAGCCGGTGGCGATATCGCAGGAGCCGTCCAGGTGGGGATCGTTAATGAGGCCTTTCCAGCCCACTGTGGTGCGAGGCTTCTCAAAATAGGTGCGCATCACAATCACCAGGTGCTCGCGGGTTCGGTCGGCCACCCGCTTGAGGCGATGGGCGTACTCTAGCGCCGCTTCCGGATCATGGATGGAGCAGGGGCCAACAATTACCACCAAGCGATGGAGATCCCGTCCGTGGATGATGTCGCGGATGGCCTGCCGTGTGGAGAGCACCACCTGGGCGGCCCTTTCCGTGAGGGGCAGCTTGGCTTTGACAGCAGCAGGGGTAATCAAGGGAGTTACCTCTTGAATGTTGCAGTTGTCGGTTTGGGGGGGCATAGCACCGTCGTCCTTATTGCTGCAATGCAAGTGAGGGATTCAACCACCGAGCCATCAAAAAAGCCCTGGCTCTAGGCCCAGGGCTTCAGGACGGACTCGAGTAAACTTAGCTTCTGAGTTTACGCGCCACCCTTCCGCCCTGGTTGCCGCCAGGGAAAGGTAAAGTAGCCAAAAAAGGTAGCGCGCCAGGTCATTTCCAGAGCAAGGAACTCGAAATCTGACGGATGAGACGAGTATAGCGAAAGTATACCCGAAAAGAAACCGAATTTGCCAAGGCAGGTTTAGGTTCTAGGCTGCTCCCAGGCTTCCCCATCAGAAAACGAGGAGCCGCCTTCCGCTGCTGCAGTCTGACAAGGCCGTAGCGGCAAGAGCCCCGCAAGCCTGGCAGGAACCGAGGCCATCAGCCCATCTCGGCGGGTAGACACGCCCCAAGCCTGGGGGATAAGCAGGGATCCCCGCTAGGATCCCGTCAGCGCCTCCAAGCTCTCAACCCGCACAAACCCAATGACCTGCATTTGGTCAGCGGCTATCTTCAGCTTCAGTACCCGCACCTGGATCCCCAGCTCTTCCAGCTCTTGCAGGTCAAACACCTTGCTGAGTCCTCCTAAGAACGCCTGGGTGATCTCGTCAGGAACCCGCACCGAGCCGATGGCAAACTCTGGCTCCTGAAGCCGCAACCTGCGTCCCTCTTCCACCTGGATCCCGGCGTTGAACACCACCTCAACTGCCTGCTCCCTGCTGCCGTCTTTCTCCACCAAGAGAGCGGCAAGTTGGAGGCGGTCAGGCTCCAAAAACTTGGCGCGCGGCTGGCGCAGTTCAAAATAGCGGGGTTCGCTCCCGCCCCCCCCCAAGGGCAGATCTGCCTGGATCCGCTGAAACTGCCTGAGCACCTCAGGCGAGTTGAGAGCAGCATTGAGATCCTCCTGACGCACCACGACCTGAAATGCTGCTTGCAGGGGCTGTCTCAGCCGCAAAGGAGCTCCTTGGAAAAAAGCAGGGTCGATAGCGACTGGGTCGGTTTCCAGCTCCAGAAGCTCCAGGCGCGGAAAGGGTGCCCGGTACAGCCCCCGCCCGGCAACTAGAAGGCGCTCCGCCTGGCCATTGAGTAGGCGGTAGTTAGGCTGGCTCTGGATGCGTACCTCCAAAACCTCTGCTTTATCCAGCTGGGTTAGGAGCATTTGGCGCGCTGCCTGCTCTGCCCAATAGCCTGCCCCTGCCCCCAAGGCGGCCAGCAAGGCCACTAAGGTTGCCAGGATCTCCATCCTTGCCGCCGCAGTCTGGCCTCACACAGGCTCGCCCGCGGATCCTTTGTGAGGGCTGGCTTCAATGGGTCGGTTGCCAAGAAAAGTTTTGGCAATCTTCAGACCACCTGCCATCACCGGGCGGTTGAGGGCGGGGTCATGGACGAATTTGAGGCCAGAGGCAACTATTGGGCGCCCTTCGCCCCAGGTATCGACCACTTTTAGCGTGGCAGCCGCAACTGGACGTCCATCCGCAAAGTAATCCACCACCTTTAGGGTGGAGGCCCCTACTGGTCGCTGGTCGATCTCAATCTCGCTGAACTTCACAGGGCTGGGAAACACTGGCGGGCCGATCCTCTCTCCCCCCTCCTGAGCAGCCGGTAGATCAGCACTGGCAGGCCGAGGAGCCAAATTGAGGCCGTTGCCTTGCTCCGGAGAAGTTTCTTGCTGCGGCAGCGGGCTGGGAAGACCCGTGGAAATGGCCATAGGAACCTCCTCCGTTACAGACGATTAACTTTGGAACAGGCTTTTGCCATCCTCAGCCCGGATCAAGAAAGCTGGGATCGGCGTCTCCGGATTGCTAAAGCTAAATCCTGAAGATATTCTAAACTAAGTCTAGCCTGGGATCTGCCTTTCCCTTCAGCTGCGAAACACTAGCGAGAAGAGAGGGAGCAGGAGAAGCTTAGCAGGCTGGGAGGCTAGTGCAAGGAGTACTGCAATACATAGGCCCCCTCCTGTCTTGGCTTGTAGGTGTTGGCTCGGAGGGTGTACGTGCCGCTGCGAGGCAAAAAGGCAATTAACAGGGCATCGGTGCCGCCACCCTGGTCGTCATCCCAAGCCATCACCTTCCCCTCCGGATCTAACAGTTGCAAGAAGGCATCGAAGTCAGAGCTGGTCAAGGAGGCGACCAGGATTTGGCCAGGGCGAGCAGTGATAGGGTATTCCTCCATCCAACTGCCATCTTCCGGGTGCTGAAGGGATCCTTCCTGGAGACGGCCCGATAGGGTTTGCTGCCAATTGACCTGCGTGAGGGTATAGGTCAGCCGGTAGGAGCCGCTGGCAGCCGGCTCAACGCTAGTGGCCCGCAGGGTGTAGGTGCCTTCCTGCGGCAGCCGCACTGCCAAGAGGGCGTTGACATCTAGGCCCGAGTCATCGTTAAAGCCAATTACCCGTCCCTGCTCGTCCACCAGCTCCAGATAGGGGTCAAACTCTTCACTCTCCAAGGCGGCAATCAGGATTTGCCCAGCCTTGGCTACTACAGGGATCCCATCCCAGTAGCTGCCATAGGCGCGACTAACCTTGTCCTCCGCTGTGAGGACTCCCCTTAGGGTCTGGCTGTCTCTTCCTAGGACAGATGCCAGCGGGGCTCTCCCTAGGTCTAATAGCTGGCAGCCCCCTGCCAGGGCCACCCAACTAAAGGCTAGCCAGGCTCCCCAACGGCGGAACCGTGGAGCAATAGGAGGCAACTTCCCCATCGAGGCTCTGGATTTCAATTCTACCCCCCAGAAGGGGGACAGGAACGGCCATCACAGCTCCTCCCAAGCTTGCAAGACAGCCTCTAGGGCCAGCCGCCCGTGGCTGAGATGGGTTCCTCCTTGTAAATAGACAATGTAGGGCTCCCGCAGCGGTCCATCGGCGGAGAGCTCCGCGCTGCTGCCGGCCACAAACGTGCCCGCCGCCATCACCACTGGATCGGCGTAGCCGGGCATCACCTCTGGAATTGGGGTGAGATAGGAATCTACTGGGGAGCTGCTTTGGATGGCGCGGCAAAAGGCCTGCAGCTTCTGTGGGGATCCCAGTTGAATGGCCTGAATGATGTCAGTGCGGGGTGCTTGGGGCAGCGGAGAGACGGGATAGCCTAAGTCATGGAACACCTGGGCGGCCAGGTGAGCAATCTTGACGGCCTCGGCCACCATTTGCGGAGCTAAGAACAGCCCTTGGAACAGCAGGCGGTTGAGATCGAAAGTTGCTCCTCCTTCCGAGCCGATCCCTGGTGCCGTCAGCCGGCAGGCAGCTTTCTCCACCAGTTCGGCTCGCCCTGCCACATAGCCCCCTGCTGGAGCCAGGGTGCCACCTGGGTTTTTGATTAGGGATCCAGCAATCAAATCTGCGCCTACGTGGGTGGGCTCTTGGGTTTCCACAAACTCGCCGTAGCAATTATCCACCAAGACCACCACCTCCGGGTTTTGCGCCTTGACCACCTGGATCATCTCGGCAATCTGGGCAATGGAGAAGCTGGGTCGCCAGGCATAGCCACAGGAGCGCTGGATGTAAACCAAGCGTGTTTGCGGCTTGAGGGCGGTTTTCAAGGCCTGCCAATCGACATCTCCTTCTCGCAGATCCAACTGGCGATAGGTAACACCGAACTCCCGCAAGGATCCCCGGCCGGACCCCCTTATCCCAATGACCTCCTCCAGAGTGTCGTAGGGGGGGCCAGTGATGGCCAACAGCTCATCCCCTGGGCGCAGCACCCCAAACAAAGCACAGGCAATGGCGTGGGTGCCGGAGACCATCTGCAGCCGCACCAGCGCCGCCTCGCAGCCCATGATCTGGGCAAACACTCGGTCCAAAACCTCCCGCCCCTGGTCGTCGTGGCCGTAGCCCGATACGCCGGCAAAGTGATGGGAGCCCACCTGCTGGTCGCGGAAGGCTTGCAATACCCGGGCCAGGTTCTGCCTGAGAACTTGGTCTACTGCCCGAAACCGCTCCCCCAGGGCCGCTTCCGCTCTGTCCAACAGCTCAACTACCTTCGACGGGATCCCTGCCACCTCCCCCCCTTTTCCACCCCAACTTGCTTCGAGAGCAATCTCCAGAAGCCGAAGGCCACTTTTTGGGCCTACTGACGCCAATATTGGTGTGGAATCCTGATCTTGATAGAAAGCTTAACTTCAGTCAACATCTCTTCACTTCCTTTGGTTATTAGCTTAGCTAGTTTAGACAAGGCAGCCAACGTCGCTTCTGGTATAATAGGATAAAGTAGCACGGCAGTTCCAAGCAAAAATAAGGGAGTCGCTTAGCTGGCTAGGAAAGCCAGAAGGAAGTTGTGGACCGCAGTTCGGCAGGAGAGGGAAAATTCCGGTCGTTTAGTCTCCCGAATTCAGCAGGGAAGTTGGATCAATCAAAAATTAAGGCAATCTAAATTTATCCTTAATCTCCAGTTCAAAGCCAAGAGTGAGGTGTTAACCTAGACTTAACTCCAAAGGTTAGTGCCCTTGCAAAAGCCGCACTTTAGTCAACTTTCATTGCCCCCTTTGGCCAGTTGGCGGGCGGGGAGGGTGTGGAAGCTTCTTGCAAAGGTTAGGCACTCACTTGAGGCGTAGACTGACACACTCGGGAGAGTTTCCATGGCGAAGCTTGTGATCCAAGGAAAAAACATCGAAATTACCGATGCCATCCGCAGCTACGTTCAGGAAAAAATCGAGCGAGCTGTTGGCCATTTTGCTCAGATCACCAGCGAAGTGGATGTCAATCTGTCGGTAGCCCGCAACCCCCGCATCAGTGCCAACCAATCTGCCGAAGTTACCGTTTACGCCAATGGCACTGTCATTCGAGCGGAAGAAAGTACTGAAAACCTTTACGCCAGCATTGACCGAGTGGCCGACAAAATAGCCCGCAAGCTGCGCAAGTACAAAGAGCGCAATGGCGTTCACCGCATCCGCCATTCTCCCAAAACTTCAGTGGCGGTGGCCCAGCAGCCGCCCACAAATCCTGTGAATATGAATCGGCAAGCGGAGCTGCCCCCTGAGGTAGTGCGCACCAAGTATTTCGCCATGCCGCCCATGACGGTTGAGGAGGCGATGCACCAGTTGGAGCTGGTGGATCACGACTTCTACGTGTTCCGCAACATCGAAAACGGCGAGATCAACGTCCTCTATGTCCGCAAGCACGGTGGCTATGGCTTGATCCGCCCCCACCCTAGCAGCTAGCTGCAAGATGCTTGGCAGCCCTGCTGTAGGTTCCCCATTTTGCCCTAGCGATTGCGTCTAGCCTTCGTCTAAGCCCTCAGACGCCAAGAGACTTCCCAACAGGCAACAGCTGGTGCAGGAACTGATCCTGGTGTTGGCGCAAGCTGCCCAGCTCAGGCCCATGGTTGAGCAAGACGAAGTAGGTGCCATCTGGCAACTGTCCCAACATCATCAGGCAATTGGGGGCCGATCCCACCTGGGCGACCGTGCCCGGAAGCAGGGTGCGCAGCTGCAGGGGGCTGTGGCCAAGG
>NZ_JANSHU010000001.1:197574-282441 GCF_047461755.1 Synechococcus sp. R65.1
GGCAATTGGGGGCCGATCCCACCTGGGCGACCGTGCCCGGAAGCAGGGTGCGCAGCTGCAGGGGGCTGTGGCCAAGGCCGGCTACAGGTAGGATCCGCGCTGGATTCTCGTGTGGGGCTGCCAGCAGATGCTGCCACAGATGGGTCAGGGCACGGGGGGAGAGATGCAGTTCCTGTACCAAGCGCCGCCGCAGGTACTCCACCAGGGCTCTGGGGCCTCCCAGTTCCGCCAGCAGGGCTGCTGCCATGGCCCGGTCGATGTTGCTGTTGAGCATTTGCAGCAGGGATCCCAAGGGCGGCGAGGTATAGCTAACCAGGCAATGGAGCTCAGCAGGCAGTTCCTCTAGCGTTGATCCAGAGCCGCCGAGGGCTACAGGGTAGGGCTGTTGGGGATCCCGAAGGAGTTCGGTAAGCCGGCGGGCGCTAGCTAGAGCGTCGGGCTGGCCCAGCAAGCGGAAGGGGGGCACCACCTTTACCTCGCCGTCAATCTGGCGAATGCCAAGGCCGTGCAGGTGGCGCGCCAGCTCGACGACATTGGTCTCCCGGAAATAGGGATCCCCGCCCCCCACCACAACCAAGTCTCCCTTCAGGCGCTGGCCGGAGCGATAGCCGGTGGTGTAAAGCGATGCTCGTAGCCCCAGGTCTCTAGCGCCATCAGGCTGAGGGCCAACTGATCCAAGGCTCCTACCGGCAAGGGTTGATCCAAGAGGTGCTCGGCCAGCAGCTTGCCTTTGGCTGTCTAGAGGAGGATCCCTTGCTGCGAGAGAGCCCCTCCTTAGGCAGCCAACCCCTGCAAAAAGCCCGACAAGACCACAGTGTAGGGAGAACCTTGCTCCTGGGGCGACTGCTCACGGGGCCACCAGGGCGGAAGGCCAGGCGTGCCGCTAGGAGAAGGCAGGGGTGGTGGCGGAGTAGGGATGGGAGGGAAAAGATCCTGGGTGGAAGAGGGAGCCGCAGCCCTCCAGCAGATCCCCAAGGCCAAAGAGCAAGCTAGGGGGATCCCTGCCCAGAAGCAACGGGAGCGCAGCCCTGGCGGGATGGACAACATGCTGACCTCACAGGCAAGACTTGAGGCTACTCTACTGCCATGCCGGGGGTCCTGGCAAATTGCTTTGCCTTGCTGCTAGGCAGTTGGCCGTAAAGCCAGGAGAGTGGACTCCTGCCTACAAGAGAGGCCAAGATCGAGAGCACAGCAGTACTGCCCTTGGAGGAAGACATCCGGCCTGCCCTGCAGGTTGACCCTCAGCTTCTGCAAGTGCTCCCTTCATGCCCAGAGATCTGCGCCGCTTCATTGCCCTCCTAGAATCCCGTGGCCAGCTCCGCCGCGTGACCGCCGAGGTGGATCCCGAGCTGGAAATTGCCGAAATTGCCGATCGCCTCTTGGCCTGCGGTGGCCCGGCGCTGCTGTTTGAGCGGGTCAAGGGATCCTCCATGCCCCTGCTCATCAACGCCCTGGGCACAGTGGAGCGCATCTGCTGGGCGCTGGGGATGGAGCGGCCGCAAGAGTTGGAGGAGCTGGGAAAGAAGCTGGCCTTGCTCTACCAGCCGCGCCCGCCAAAAGACCTTGCCCAGGCGGTGGAGCTGGGACAGGCGCTGTTCCGCGTCTTCAAAGCTCGACCCAGCCGGGAGCTGCTCCCTCCTTGCCAGCAAGTGGTGCTGCGCGATGAGGCGGTGGATCTCACGCAACTGCCCCTGTTGCGGGTCTATCCCGGCGACGCTGGGCGGGTGCTGACCCTGGGTCTGATGGTTACCAAAGATCCGGAAAATGGCATTCCCAATGTGGGGGTGTACCGCCTGCAACTGCAAAGCCGCAATACCATGACGGTGCAGTGGCTGTCGGTGCGGGGGGCAACTCGGCATCTGCGCAAGGCGGCGGCCCTGGGCCGGAAGCTGGAAGTGGCAGTGGCCATCGGGGTAGATCCCGCCGTGATCCTGGCGGCGGCCACGCCCTTGCCGGTGGATCTCTCCGAGTGGCTGTTTGCCGGCCTCTACGCCGGAGAGGGATTGCCCCTAGCCCGCTGCAAAACGGTGGATCTGGAAGTGCCGGCCCACGCCGAGATTGTCTTGGAAGGCACCATAACCCCAGGGGAGGTGGCCCCCGACGGTCCCGCCGGGGATCACATCGGCTACTACGGCCCTCGCAACGAGCAGGCTCCTTTAATTCGCTTCCACTGCCTCACCCACCGTCGCGATCCGATTTACCTCACTACCTTTAGCGGCAAGCCCCCCAAGGAAAACGACGTGATGGCCCTGGCCCTAAACCGCATCTACACCCCCATCCTTAGGCAGCAGGTGCCGGAGATCGTGGACTTCTTTTTGCCGATGGAGGGCCTGGGCTACAAGGTGGCCATTTTGTCCATTGACAAGGCCTACCCCGGCCAAGCGCGGCGGGCGGCCCTAGCTTTTTGGAGCGCCTTGCCTCAATTTAGCTACACCAAGTTTGTGATCGTGGTGGACAAGGACATCAACGTGCGGGATCCGCGGCAGGTGCTTTGGTGTCTGTGCTCGCGGGTGGATCCGCAGCGGGATGTGTTCATCTTGCCGGACAATCCCTTCGACGCCTTGGACTTTGCCACCGAAAAGCGGGGCCTGGGGGGCAAAATGGGAATCGACGCCACGACCAAGATCCCGCCGGAAACAGACACCCCCTGGCGGCAACCCCTTGCCCCGGATCCGGAAGTGGCCCGCCTGGTGGATCGCCGCTGGGCGGAATACGGCCTGGCCGATCTCAACTTGCAGCCGGCGGATCCGCGCCTATTTGGCTACGAGTTCTAGAGGTGGCTAAGAGGCTGGCGGGTGCAACAAGCGCTGTTCTGGGTTGCTTACCCTTGCCTTCAGTGGGCTGTGGCGAGGGTGGGCCTAAGCCTACTGGGCACCAAGGGCGGCTAACAGCTCGTCTGCCAGCATCACCGCCGTATAGACTAGGGCCTGGCGCTGCTCAGGAGACAAGTTGCCAACGGGGGTCTGGGAGTTGCTCAGGATACCTTGCAGTAGCCTGCTAGCCACGTATTCTCGTTTGGAGACGCCAGGGCTAGAGATAGTGGGGTTATCCAGGGAAAACTTTTGGTGGTGCTCGAAGGGAAAGGCGTATTCAGAAGCTATCGGCATGGCTTCACTCCCAACCCAAACTTGAAGCTGCGCTCAGCCCATTTTCCTGGACTGGGAATCTTAGAAAGCAAGGTCTCAAAAAAGACACTACGGGCTATCGTATCAAGGAGATCCCTGCGTGGGGGAACAATCTTGATCTGCTCTCCCTGGGAAAGATTGCCATGCACTTAAGCGAGTCTTTTCGACGCACCAAGATTGTGGCTACCCTTGGCCCCGCCAGCTCTGATCCAGCCATTCTCAGGGAAATGATCCTGCAAGGGGCAACTACCCTTCGCCTGAACTTCTCCCATGGAGATCACGATCTCCACCGCCGCAGCATTCGCCTGATCCGCCAAACGGCGATGGATCTGGGGATCCAGGTTGCCATTTTGCAAGACCTGCAGGGGCCCAAGATCCGCCTGGGCAAGTTTGCCGAAGGCCCGATTACCCTTAAGAGCGGGGATCCGTTTGTCCTCACCAGCAAACCCATTTTGGGAACGCAGGAGCGCAGTTGGGTTACCTACGACAGGCTGGCCCAAGAGGTGCCGGAAGGAGCAACCATCCTTCTGGATGACGGTCGAGTGGAGATGCGCGTGGAGGCGGTGGATCCGGCAGCGGGCGAGCTCTTCTGCCGCACCATTGTCGGCGGCACCCTCTCCGACAACAAGGGAGTGAACTTCCCCGGCGTGCGCCTCAGCATCCGCGCCGTTACCGAAAAAGACAAAGAAGACCTCTACTTCGGCCTCAACCAAGGGGTCGACTGGGTGGCCCTCAGCTTTGTGCGGGATCCCTCGGATGTCCTGGAGCTGCGGGAACTGATGGCTGCCGCTGGCAAGCGAGTTCCCATCATCGTCAAGATTGAAAAACACGAGGCTATCCAGCAACTGCCCCAGATCCTGGCTCTTAGCGACGGGGTGATGGTGGCGCGGGGAGATCTGGGCGTGGAGCTGCCGGCAGAAGAGGTGCCGATCTTGCAGAAGCGGATCATCGCCATGGCCAACTGCCTGGGGATCCCGGTCATCACCGCTACCCAGATGCTGGACAGCATGGCCCATAGCCCTCGCCCCACCCGCGCTGAGATCTCGGATGTAGCCAATGCCATTTTGGACGGCACCGATGCCGTTATGCTCTCCAATGAGACGGCGGTGGGCAAGTATCCTGTCGAGGCGGTGGCCACCATGGCCCGCATTGCCCTGCGCATCGAACAGGACTACTTTAATCCCCTCTACGCGGATCGCCGCCACCACCTGCGCGCTCTTGCCCGGCAAGAGTTGAGCCAGACTAGGGGTAGCTGTGCCGAGGATAATTCGCTGCGTCCCAAAGCCCTGATAGCCGATTCCATTAGCCGCGCCGTGGGGGAAATTGCCGAGGAGCTGGACGCGGTAGCCGTGATGACCCTAACCAAAACCGGAGCCACAGCCCGCAATGTCTCGCGGTTTCGCCCGCGCACTCCCATCCTGGCCGTAACACCCCATGTGGAGGTGGCGCGGCAGCTGCAGTTGGTGTGGGGGGTACGCCCGCTGTTGGTTCTGGATTTGCCTACCAGCCGCCAGACCCTTCAAGCCGCCATTAACGTAGCCCAGGAAGAAGGCCTGCTCAAGGACGGGGATTTGGTGGTGCTCACTGCCGGCACCCTGCCGGGCATTTCCGGCTCCACTGACCTTATCAAGGTAGAAGTGGTGAAGGCGGTGGTAGCTAGAGGCAGAGGGTTTGGCAAAGGCACCGTCAGCGGCCCTGCCCGTATTCTCCGCTCCGGCCTTGAGGCCAGCAAGATTACCCCTGGCGATATCCTGGTTGCCCGCGCCACTGATGCTAGCTATGTAGAGGCGATCAAGCAGGCGGCTGGAGTCATTACTGAAGAGGACGGCGTCTCCTCCCACGCAGCCGTAATTGCTCTGCGACTGGGAGTACCTGTGGTGGTGGGGGTTAAAGATGCCACGCGCCTCATCCGCGACGGGGCTATTGTTACTTTGGACGCGGAGAGAGGCCTGGTTACTGCCGGCAGCGACGGTTTAGGTTTCTAGCGCCGTCGTCGGGAGCAGCGGCGCAACAGCCACCTGGCGGCGGCCCGATCGCCTTCATCCCAAGCTAACCGCTCCACGGCCACCATCACCATCGAGGTAATTGCTGCCTCACTGAGACGCCATTGGGAACGCAGCTGCTGGACAGCCAGTGTAGCGGCCTCGAGGTCGCGTTTGCGAATGGCGCGGAGCAGCTCTTCAGACATCGACGAAGGCCAACCCCTCTGATCCTTTTTGCTATCTTTCTACCGCAAGAGCCAGAAGCTTCCCTTCTCCTAATGCAAAGATTTGTCTTGTTTGTCCAGAATGCCTTAAAAAAACTTCTTGGACGCTCGCTTGGGTTAGCCCGCAGGGATGGCCACAGGAGAGGGCAGTAGCCGCTCCATTGCTGCCTGCAGATCCTGGGTCAGAGCTTGGATAGCTTGCCGGCGGTTGGCCTGGTAGGTGGGCCAGCGCTCTGAGACGGAGAGGGGATCCCCGATGCGGAAATGGGCTAGCCGCGGCCCCAACTGAGGAGGAGCAACCAAGGGATTCTGGCCTTTGATCCAAGCCAGGAGGTTCCACAGCCGCAGGGCGGTTTCGGCCAGTTCCTCCGGGCTGGGCTGCTCAGGCAGAGGGCGGACGGCAAATACCATTAGGGTCTCCACCAAGCGCATGTGCCAGAGGTGGAAAGTGGCTTCAGCGGCAAGGCGATTGGCTAGGCTTTTTTCTACTGCAGAGAGGGCAGCAACATCGGGAATATCTTCCCGGTAGATCCAAGACCAGCCTGCCTGCTCAAGGCGATGTCGCCGCTCGATGAGGTCTCCCTGAGGTTGCAAGCCAAAGCGCTGCTCAGCCACGCGCAAAGCCAGATCCAATAAGCTTTGCAGACGTGTCCGCAGATCCCCTCCTTCTCCCCGCTTGGCCCAAGTTGCCGCAGGCAAAGTGGGGGCATAGAAGCGCTCGTAGAAGTTCTCCAGGGTCTGAATGAGGTGTTCAGCCAAGCGGAGCAAGCGGGCCATGAGAGATTCTTTGCCGACATGGGCTGAGCGCCCGGTTGGCAGGTGGCAGTTGGCCTCCATGCGGCGGAGCAACCTGTCGAGGGCTGCCCGGGGATCCCTCAAGTACTGGTAGCAGAGGCCCACCGGTAGGATCAGCACTTCCTCTGGCCGCCCCGCCTTGAGCAGATCTTCCACTGCCCAAAAGCTCAACTGGGCCACTCCCGGTTCCAGGGGGTTGAGCAGCCCACTCATGCCGTTGATGGTTCCCTCGGGTGCCACGGCCAATGGATAGGGGCCCGAGACTAGCTGCTCGCGGGAACTCTTCAGCCCTGCCCGATCCAGACGGCCCCGCAGAATGGGGATCCCGCCCAGCCGGGGCAAGCCCCAACTGGCAATGGCCCCCAGCCACAGTGGCAGGCCGCGGTCGTAGACAAACAGGACGTGGGGCCGCTGCCGCAGCCGGATCCCCTGTTGCCGGGCCACCTGAGGCAAAAGGTGAGCAAACAGGTACAGCAGACAGGGAGGGTCATCGAGGGTGGGGTGGCGAAAGGCTACCAACAAGCGAATCTTGCCTGCTTCAAATTGCTGATAAAGCTGAGCCAAGCGCTCCCCTCCCTCCACCTCAACGCGCGGGATCCCTTTGGTCCAGCGCAACCAAAAAGGCAAGCCGGTTTGGACAAAACGAACCACCCAAGGCGTCAATCGTGGCGGCAGAAACTGGAGGGGAGGTTGAACCGTCTGCGGCATAGGGATCCTCAAATCTAGGGTTGGCACGCTTGGTGAACCTAGGCTTTGGATCCCCTCTTAAAGAGGGCGAAGAGGCAAAAAAGCCCCGCTGCAACAGTTGCTCAACTGGAGTCCCTCTCCTCAGAAGGTTTTCAACCTCCTGCTGCTTTTTTCCGGCGGCCCCGTGTCTTTTTGGGGGCAGCTTCTCCTGCGGCTGAGTCTTCCATGACCTGGCCGTTTAACACCTGCTTGAGGTGAATGTGCTTGTAGCCTAGGTGGATCTCAAACTCATCGCCAGGCTTGAGATTCATCTGCTTGGTGTAGGCAGACCCGATGATGATCTGCCCATTTTTGTGAACGCTGACGCGAAAAGAGGGCTCGCGACCGCGCTTTTCACGGCTACTTGGGCCGAGGCTGAGACCTTTTGCCGCTAGCACCGCATCGTAAAAAGCGTTTAAGTTGACGCGGAGCTTGTTGTTCTTGGTCACGGTTACGTAGCCACAGCGCTTTGCCGTTTCCCGGCGCGGAAGGTGCCCCAAAGCTTCTATCTTCTGCAAGAGAGCCTTGCCAGTTAGGGGTTGTGGTGGTATATCCAACATTTTCTAATACCCTACAGCCCTCTCTAGGATCATAACCTCCTGAAGTACTTCTGCAACCAAAAGCTTGCAGCTCCGCTCCAGGTCGTGTTTACTCTAGGGGAGAAAGGCTCTTCTCAATTGGGCGTTCAATGGGTGTTCTGGCTCTGGATAAAGCAGCAGAGAGAGGGGATTTGTTTTGCCCAAATGGCTTGGCAAGACGGCTAGAAGAAGGCCTCAGCTAGCGGCAAGTGCTCATCTTTTCCGGAAATTAGCCGGGCGCCAACTGCTGGGCTACTAGGGAGGGAAGCTGAGCCACAGGGATCCCCTCTAGGATCTCGGCGGCAAAGGCATAGGTGAGCAGTTGGCGGGCTTGGGCCAAGGGAATGCCGCGGCTTTGCAGGTAGAAGATCTCTTCCGCCTCCAGTTGGCCCACGGTGGCTCCGTGGGTGCATTTGACGTTGTCGGCGAAGATCTCCAGTTGGGGCCGGGTATCCACTCGCGCCTTGGGGCTTAAGAGGAGGTTGCGGTTGGTTTGGGCCGCGTCGGTCAGTTGGGCTTCTCGGCTGACCAGAATGCGCCCGCTGAAGACGGCACGGGCTGTCTCGTCGACAATGCACTTGTGCAGTTGGCGGCTGCTGCCCTGGGGGGCCTGATGCCGCAGGCGGGAGTGGGTGTCGCTGTGCTGGGATCCCTTCAACAGGGTCAGCCCCTGCAGGTGGGTGTGGGCCTGGGGCTCCACCTGGGCCAGCTCCAGGTTGTGGCGGGAAAACTGGGATCCCCACTGGAGGGCCTGCAGCCGGTAGTGGCTGTAGCGGCCCTGGCGCACGGCGGTTTGGTTGATGTGAAAGGCCTGGGATCCCTGCCGCTGGAGGAGGACGTGGTGCAGGCGGGATCCTTCTTCCAGGGCAATCTCGGTAACCGCGTTGCTGAAGGGGATCCCCGAGCCCCAGGAAAGGTGGTCTTCAATTAGGGTGAGGGAGCTGTAGGCTGGCAAAGTCAGCAGGCAGCGGGGCTGGGCCAAAACCGCCTCTCCTTCAGGGGCCACGGTTATCCAGAGTAGATGCAAGGGCGGCAAGATCTCCTGCTGGGGCAAGAGCTCAATCTGGATCCCGCCGCCTAGGTGGGCGGTGTTGAGGGCGCTGAAGACATCGACCTTGGCGATGGTTTGCAACCCTCCAGAGGCAGCCTGGCTGAGGGGAGCAAGGCGCAGCGCCGACGGCAGGCCGCTCAAGTCAGAAAGGTGGGGGGCAAAGTAGCCGTTGACCAAGACGGCATAGCTGTGGCGGCTTTCCAACCACAGCCAGGGCTCCAGAGTGGCCCGGTTCAAATTCTCCTCCCCAGGGCCGGCCAGGCGAAAGGCGTGGGCCACTAGCGGCGAGAGGTCGCTGTATTTCCAGTCCTCTTCGCGCGGAGTGGGGATCCCCAGTTCCGCCAGTTGGGCACGGGCCTGCTGTCGCAGGGTGGCGTGGGAGTCCTCCACCTCCGGGATTTGGCTAAGAATGTGCTCCAGAAAGGAGCGGCCAAAACTGGCAGCGTCGCTTTCTCCAACCGACGACTTGGGCACCGCAGCGCTCATCCCACCTCCTCCCTAAGCCAGTCGTAGCCCCGCTTTTCCAGCTCCAGCGCCAAGCTCTTGTCCCCGCTGAGGACAATGCGCCCCCCTTCCATCACATGCACATAGTCAGGGGTCACATACTCCAGCAGGCGCTGGTAGTGGGTAATGAGGAGTATGGCCTTCTCGGGGCCAGCTAGCTGGTTGATGCCCTGGGCAACAATGCGCAGCGCGTCGATGTCGAGGCCAGAGTCCGTCTCGTCCAAAATGGCCAGGGTCGGCTCCAGCACGGCCATCTGTAGAATCTCGTTGCGCTTTTTCTCGCCGCCAGAAAACCCCTCGTTGACGGGGCGCTCCAAAAAAGCCGGATCCATTTTGACTAGCTCCAGCTTTTGGCGCACGAAGTCGTCAAACTCGAGGGGATCCATTTCCGGCTGATCCCGGTATTTCTGCCGGGCGTTGTAGGCAGCCCGCAGAAAATCCAAGTTGCTTACCCCTGGAATCTCGATGGGGTATTGAAAGGCCAAAAAGATCCCAGCCCAGGCCCGCTCCTCCGGTTCCATGGCCAAGAGATCCTTGCCCAGATAGAGGATCTCACCCCCGGTTACCCGGTAGTCCGGGTGGCCGGCCAGGATCTTGGAGAAGGTGCTTTTCCCAGAGCCATTTGGCCCCATGATGGCGTGGATCTCGCCAGCCCGAACTTCCAGGTTTACCCCCTTGAGGATAGGGGTGCCGTCGATCGCAGCGGTGAGATCGCGGACAGATAAAATGACAGGGCTGTTTTCCCGGATCATCTCAGCGGTTGCTCTTGAATGAACTCCAGACGAGCGTTCACCCTGGGATCGCGCAGCTAGCTAAAGTAAGCCGACAATGGCCAATTCAGCTTGCTGGGGATCTAGCCAACAGATCCCTCTAGTTTCAGGCTCAGCAAGCGATCTGCCTCGACGGCAAACTCCATGGGCAGTTGGTTAAACACCTCCCGGCAGAAGCCGCTGATGATCATAGACACAGCATCCTCTGGAGAGATGCCGCGCGACTGAAAGTAAAACAACTGCTCTTCTCCAATCTTAGAGGTTGAGGCTTCGTGCTCCACTTTGGCGGTGTTGTTTTGCACTTCAATGTAGGGGAAGGTGTTGGCGCTGCACTGATCCCCAATTAGCAGCGAATCACACTGGGAAAAGTTGCGGGCGCCCTCTGCCTTCGGCCCAATTTTCACCAAGCCGCGGTAACTGTTTCTGGAGTGCCCCGCCGAGATCCCTTTGGAGATAATTCGGCTGCGGGTGTTGCGGCCTATGTGGATCATCTTGGTGCCGGTATCGGCCTGCTGGTAGTGGTTGGTCAGGGCAACTGAGTAAAACTCGCCCACCGAGTTTTCCCCCACCAACACACAGCTTGGATACTTCCAGGTGATGGCGGAGCCAGTCTCCACCTGCGTCCAGGAGATCTTGGAGTTGACCCCCTGGCAGAGGCCGCGCTTGGTAACAAAGTTGTAGATGCCGCCCCTGCCGTTTTCGTCGCCGGCATACCAGTTCTGCACCGTCGAGTACTTGATTTCGGCGTTGTCCAGGGCAATTAGTTCCACCACCGCCGCGTGCAGTTGGTTGGTGTCGAACATGGGGGCCGTGCAGCCCTCCAGGTAGCTGACGTAGGATCCCTCGTCGGCAATGATCAAGGTGCGCTCGAACTGGCCCGACTCGCTGTTGTTGATACGGAAATAGGTCGAGAGCTCCATGGGGCAGCGCACCCCCTTGGGCACGTAGACAAAGGAGCCGTCGCTAAATACCGCCGAGTTCAGCGCCGCGTAGTAGTTGTCGGCAATAGGCACCACCGTGCCCAAGTACTTACGCACCAGCTCGGGATACTCCCGTAGCGCCTCCGACATGGAGCAGAAGATGATCCCTTCCTTGGCCAGCTTTTCCCGGAAGGTGGTGGCCACCGAGACGCTGTCGAAAATGGCGTCCACCGCTACATTGGCCAGTCGCTTCTGTTCAGACAGCGGGATCCCCAATTTTTCAAAAGTCTCCAGCAGCACCGGATCCACTTCGTCCAGGCTCTTTTTCTTCTCCCGCACCTTGGGGGCCGAGTAGTAGACGATGTTTTGGTAGTCAATGGGGGGGTAGGTCACGTTTGGCCAAGTGGGCTCGCTCATCTTCAGCCACTGGCGGTAGGCTCGCAGCCGGAACTCCAGCATGAAGTCCGGCTCCCCCTTCTTGGCCCAGATTTGGCGAATGATGTCCTCGTTTAGGCCCTTGCCGATGGATTCCGAGGGGATGTCGGTAACAAAGCCGTACTTGTAGGGCTGGTTAACCAGGGCGCGGACGCTCTTAGACATGGGTGGCTCTCAAGTAGGGATTAGAAGCGCGCAAGAACAGATGGGCAACTAAAACAACATAGTTGTTGCTTAACTAATCCTCAAGTTACTTTAGCAATGATCCCGTTGTCAAAATAGGCAGGAGGACAACGGTGAACCGAGCACGTAGGATCGCCGGCCAGGCTACCCAGCCTACTTCCAGTAAGCAGGCTATTTTGATCTACCTGCGCAAGGCAGGACAGGCTACTGCCCAAACCCTAGCAGAGCACTTGGGCATTTCTCCCCAGGCCATTCGCCGCCACCTCAAGGATCTGGAGGCGGAGGGACTGATCCGCCATGTCGCTCAACCCAGCGGCCTGGGCCGTCCCCAGCACTTCTATCAGCTTAGCCCCCAGGGGGAAGCGCAGTTCCCTGCCCGCTACGACGAGTTTGCCCTGGGCCTACTCAACACGCTGGCCGAAACCTTGGGAGCCGAACAGATGGGATCCCTGCTCCAGCAGCAGTGGCAACGCAAAGCCCAGGAGTACCAAGCCCAGATGGGATCCGGATCCCTGGCCGAGCGGCTAGAGCGCCTGGTACAGTTGCGCCAGGCAGAAGGCTACATGGCCGAGTACTACCCCTATCCCAACCACCTGGCTGCCCCCAGGCCAGCAGAAGGCTCTGAGCAGTATGTCGAGCAGTACGTCCTGGTGGAGCACCATTGCGCCATTGCCCAGATTGCCCAGCGTTTTCCCAGCGTCTGCGGCCATGAGCTGGAGATGTTTGCCGCCGCTCTGCCCGATTGTCGGGTGGAGCGCCTCAGCTGGCAAGTTAACGGGGAGCACCAGTGCGGCTACTGGATTGCCAAGCCAGGCTCCTCCGCAGGGATCCCTTCCTAGGCCCAGCCCCGAGAAGGTGACGCCTTCAGAAGACAGGCAAGAGCAGCCATAGTCTTAAGGATCCGCCACCTCAAAGGCCCACAGCCCTCGCTCTGCTGGGATCCGATGCAGCTGACCCTTGGGAAAGCGTCGCCGCAGCGCTGCCCCTTGCTGCTCCCATACCCCCTCGTTCATCAACAGGGTAAACGGCGGCTCTAGGTCTTGGCTAAGCAACGTCTCGGGGGGAAAAACCTTCACCTCTTGTTCTTGCCTGGCAAAAAATTGAATCCAACTTTGCCAGTAGGCAGGCTCTCCCCAACTGAAATAGGGGTAGGCGGCGCTAGCAGCCAAATAGAAGCGGTGGTTGGGATCCCTCTGTCGAGCGGCCACGTAGCGCCCGGTGGCTCCCACGTCGTTGCCCTGCGTCGAGCCCTTGTGGACAAAGTCGCCCCAAATGGCCAAGTTCCAGCCTCCAATGAGGAGGATGGTGCCCGCCATCGCCGCTGCTGTTACGGTGGATCCCCAACGTTCCAGGGGAGCGGCCAGCGTCTGGATCCCTTCCAGGGTTAGGTAGGCTACAAAGGGCAGGATCACGAGCAGGCGGGTATAGTTGGGGGCTTTGGTGATAGCCAGGCTAAAGAGCAGGTAAAGAAACAGGAAACTGCCAATACAGAGCCAGTCGTGCGGCTGGCTGCGCCCCCTGAGGACGCGGTAGAGCCCAGATCCCAGCCCTAGCCAAATCAAGATCCCTGTCAAGGGATCCACAAAGGCATGGCCGTAGTTGGGATAGATATAGCCCCGGTCGTGCTGGCTGGGGTCGTTGAACATGCTCAGGCCATTGCGGATGTTGCGCCACACCCCCTCTGCCGGCGTAGCCGCGTTCACCCACATTTGCTGCAGCGCCCGCCCCTCGGGGAAAAAGAGAAATTGCTGGCGGGCATACTCGGCGCTTTCTGGGGGGGCAGTGGCGGTGGCTACCAGAATGGGCGCGGCCACCAGAAAAAATCCCAGCGCTGCCGGCACTGTCAGCTTGGCTAGGGTCCAAACGGGGTTGGCCTGCAGATCCTCCCGCCCCAAGAGCCAGTACAGAACGCCAAACAGGAGTCCCAACAGGATCACCACGCGCCCTGGCAAATAGCCGTAGAGGGAGAAAGCCGCTGCCCCTCCCCCCAAATACAAAAGCAGGGGATTTTTTTCCCGCACGCCCTTCAAGATCAGGGCCAGAGCTGCACACTCCACCAGCACAATCAGGTTTTCCCGCATGGCCATGCGGCTAATGCCTAACAAGGCGTGGTTGGATCCCAGAAGGGCCGCTCCTGCCAAGGCCAGCCGGGAGTTCCAGAACGACCGAAAAAACCCGTAGGCCACCAGAATAGTAATCACCCCAAAGGCGGCATGCACCGTGCGCACATTGACCAGGGTGACTCCTCCCATCAGCCGCGTCAGGCCGCCAAAGAGGCTAAACATAAAGCGGGGGAAATAGAAGTACTCTGGCATCAACCCAAAGAGATCGGGGTAGCGCACCCCGGAAGCCCGACGAGCCATGGAGGTGATGACAATCTCGTCGGTGTTGATTTGAAAAGGGATGTTGGCCAGGTCGTAGAGGTAGAGGGGAGCAAAAACCAACGCCAACAGCCCCAGGTGCAGCAGCTCCTGGCGCCAGCGCAGCCGCGTCGGATCCCAAGGGGGCTGAGCCGGGGGAAACTGGGCCACATACAGCCCCACCAGCAAAATGCTCAGCAGCCAGATCCCAATCTGCAGTACGTGGTAGCCAAACGCCCCGTACCAGAGGGTCAGGGCTATTCCCAGGCCGAGGCCAGATCCCAATAGAGCTGGGCGCCGGGAAGTGGCCAGGGTATCCCAGACTGCCATAGGACTGGTCTCAGCCCACTGGTCGATAAGTTAGTAACCCCGCGTTCTCTCCGTCTCCCGCTCCGGTTCTGGCTCCCTGAAGTTGGAGGGATCGTAGAGGAAGCGGTTGACCTCATCTTCGAGGCGGTAGATCTCAAAGGGCTCTAATTGCTTGCCAGTTCGCAAGGCCAGCAGGTAGCCGTCCACCAGCAGCCGTAGCTCGTCAATGCGCTGATAGCCGCGATGCCAACTGTCCACCAGCGCATCGGTTAGAGCTTGATAGTGCCGGATTAGCTTTGGGTCCTGCAACATGGCGATCTTTTGCCCACCTGGTCTCATCCTAGCGTTTGATTTTCGTTTGTTAAGCAGAGATTGCAAAGCCGCACTATTCCTCAAGAACGGGCAAGATTAGCCGCGAAGGCGTGTTGCCGCCGCTGTGAAGAGTCAGGGTGAGAATGCGGCCTTCCATTTGCCGCTCCTCCCGCTGGCCTGTACCTGGGTTAACGGGGTAGGCAGGGAAACAGGCTGCGCTTAGGCTAAGGCGCAGGGCGTGGCCACGGGGAATGCGGATACAGGTGGGCTGACAGGGGATCCCAATGGGGACATTGGGCTGGGGATCCCGCAGACGGCGGTAGCCCTGGGAAAAGTTATACACCTGGCCATCCGGCCTCACCACCGAGAGCACGGCGCAGAGATCAAAGCTGGGGCTGTCCGCCTCGACGTAGAGCTCTGCCGTGATGTCCCCCGCCAGGAGGAGGTCGGTTTCTAGAGGGGGAGTGGTGTAGGTAAGAACATCGGCGCGGCAGTCGACGGCGGAGCGCTCTTGGGGTCCGGCAGGGTAAACCAGGTGACCCCCCAGGGCCGGTACCGGTCGCCAGGGATCGTGAACAAAAGTATCCGACTGCTGCCTCGGCGGGGGCTCCGGGCGGAGGGATCCCTCGAGTTCGGAAAGGGCAGCTAGGCCAGTGCTGTGCAGGTAAAGAGCTTTTGGCTCAGGGTTGGGCCAGGCCTCAAGGGTGCGCCAGCGGTTGGAGCCCATCTCGAACAGGCGCACCGGCGGCTCTTGGAGGATCCCTGTGTCCTTGCCTTTGAGGAATTGGTCAAACCAGCGCACCTGCAGCCGATCGATGGGGCTGACGGCCTCAGGGCCAAAATCCAGCGCTCCCACCCTGCGCCCCCAAGGGAGGTGGGCCCACGGCCCGACAACCAGGTATTGGGGGTTTTGGCTGCGGGCACTCATCTCCTTGTAGAGGCGTAGGCTGCCACTCAGGTAGCTGTCAAACCAGCCGGCAATGTGCAGCATTGGCAGGTCCACCGCCTCCAGCCGAGGGGAGAGCTGGCGCCAGTAGTCGTCCGGCTCGCTGTGATCCAGCCAGTCGAAGTAATAAGACTGGGGCGCATATTGCTGCAGCATGCCCGGCTTGAGGGGGATAGGGTCGTGGAGGGGCAGGTTGCGCGACGCCTTGAAGAGGGCCTGATAGGCACTGGCATCTCCCCGCCGGCGTGCTCCCTCGGCTTCCAGTTGCAGGGCCCAACTGAGGTTGTTGTAGAAGGCAAAGGCTCCCCCGGGGTAGGCGGCATCCGCGTAAAGGTCGTAGGGCAGCATTGCCGGGCAGATGGTTTTCAAAGCGCTGGGACGGGCGGAGGCGGCATACAGCTGGGTCATGCCCTGGTAAGAAAAGCCGTACATACCCACCACGCCGTTGCTCCCTGGCAAAGCAGCCGCCCAGCTGACGGCGTCGAACCCATCTTCAACTTCGTGGCGGAAGGGGTAGAAGGAGCCTTTGGAAGTGCCTCGCCCACGCACATCCTGGATGACCACAATATAGCCATGGGCTGCGTACCAGCGCGGATGGGCGTACACCACTGTCGAAGCAATGGCCCGGCCATAGGGCTGCCGCATGAGCAAAACCGGATAGCTCCCTTCCCCCTCGGGGCGATAGATATCCGCATCCAGTTGGATCCCATCGCGGGTTAACATGGAAACCGTTTCCCGGGGACGTACAGGCAGCATGGTTTGGAGGGGCGCGGTGAGGCTTTCCTACAGGTTACTCAGTCCACCAAGGAAAACATCAGCTCGCCTTCAGTAACCAATTGCCCCCCCACCTGAGCCCGGCAGAACATCTTGCCGATGCGCTTTTGCCGGATGGTGAGCAGGTCAGCTGACAGCAGCAGTTGATCTCCAGGCAGGACGGGGCGGCGAAAGCGTACCCCATCGATGCCGGCAAAAAGAGCTAGGCGCCCGGCTGCATCCGGCAGCTTGGTCAGGACGATCCCTCCCACCTGAGCCATGGCCTCAACAATGAGGACACCGGGCATAATGGGGCGGTTGGGAAAATGTCCCTGGAAAAAAGGCTCATTGAAGGTGACGTTTTTGAGGCCCACTGCCCGTTGCCCTGGGAGATACTCCACCACGCGGTCCACCAGCAAAAAGGGATAGCGGTGGGGCAGAATCTCCAGGATTTGGTCTGTAGTGAAAACGGGGGGAGCAGCTGCCAACTGAGCCGCTGCTTCAGCCGAGAGAGGGGGAGGAGGACAGACGTCGGAGGACATGGCAAACCCCAAAAAGAGCTGGAAGACCAACCTCAAAGCCTAGAGGGGAAACAGCCTAGTCCCACGATAGCGGGCAGTGCATCCTGTCAAGACTGCAGGAGAGAGGCCAGCTTGCCGTGGCAGCCAGGATCCCTTTCTGGTGTTGCCTCCGCCTGAATCTGGAGGGATCCGCTCCTTAGCAACTGTTTGGCCAGACGGTGGTGCAGAGCATGCCCCGCCTTGTAGGCCACGATGTGCCCCTGGAGGCGGCAGCCCAACAGGCTGAGATCTCCTAGTAAATCTATCAGCTTATGGCGCACCGGCTCATCGGGGTAGCGCAGGGGTCCCAGCCACGCGGTTGCAGTACAGACAATGGCGTTTTCCAGGCTGCCCCCTTGGATTAGCCCCTGTTGGCGGGCTAGCTCCGCATCTTGCTGGCGGGAAAAAGTACGCGCCGCTGCGATGGAGCAGACAAAATCCGGCCTATCTTCCCTCCAGCTTAGCCACTGTTGGCCAATGGGAGAGTCGGCAAACTCGATGCCATAGGTAAAGCGGGCCTCGGGGTGGGGCAGGGCACTGACAAAAGCCTCCCCTGCCCAGACGGTAACCGGCTCTTGAACCACGCCCACCAGGGCGGGTTGCTCCTGGGCCAAGATCCCGGCCTGGACAATGGCCTCCACAAAGGGCAGGGCCGAGCCATCGAGGATCGGCAGCTCTGGCCCTTCTACCTCAATGCGGCAGTTGTCGATGCCCAGAACGTAAAGGGCAGCTAGGAGGTGTTCCACCGTCTGCACCTGAGCAGATCCCTGCTGCAGGCGGGTGCAGAGGGCAGCAGGAGCTAGGGATCCCACCTGGGCAGGGATAGGAGGGGAGCCCGGCTGATCCACCCGCACGAAGACCCGACCGCTGCCAGCGGGGGCCGGGTGGAGACTGCAGCGGACCGGCAGGCCGGTGTGCAGGCCGACGCCTTCTAGGGAAATAGAGCTGGCCAAGGTGCGCTGTTGACTTCTCATGGGGCTCCTGCCGCAAGACGCTCTTGGCCCTGGTCGAAAACCCGGTAGTACAGCTCCCGGTAGCCCACGCGCAGGCTGCTGCTGGCGTCTGCCAATCTGGCTTTGCGACTGCGAGTGCCGTAGGCGCTGAACACCTCGCAGCTATCTCCCTCGAAGAAGAAGGAGGAGACATCGGACACCTCTTCGCCTCCCAGCAACTGCCAACGCCCTCCCTGGAATCGCAGCCGGTAGCGGGCCCTGTCAAAGCTGCCAGAGGGACGGTCGATAGTGGCGTCGATCCTGCCCTCGTACTCCGGGGGCTCGGCTCCTGCTATGGGATGTACCTCGACGGAAATATCGCGGTAGCGGCAATTGGGACGGTTGCAAAGGCGAATTGAGCGCATCGCCTCGGCAATGGTTTCCAACCGCTGTCGCGCCTCCGCTAGAGAAACCCCCTGGGCCGGCTCTAAGGTGGAGGACAGTCTTTCCGGCGCAGCCAGCCCCGCCGATCCCCAGCAAAGCCCCAGCAGCACAAAACACAGCAGGCCTAGCCAGCAGCGGTAAGCAGATCCCATAGGGCTAGTTGTGGCAGGATCTAGTTCCTCTACTCTATCCGTAACCCCAGGCGATGCAGACACCCTCCCCCAGGGTTCAGGAGCAATTGGCCCAGGTGCGGATTGTCCTGGTGCGACCAGTGGGGCCGCGCAACCTGGGCGCCATTGCCCGCGTGATGAAAAACATGGGTCTGCGACAGTGGGTCTTGGTGGATCCCCGCTGCGATCCCCTTGATCCCGAAGCAGTTACCATGGCTGTGCATGGCGCCGACTTGCTCCGCCAAGCCCGGCAAGTGCCAACTCTGGCGGAGGCCCTCCAGGGATGTGTCCAGGTCTTCGGGACTGCAGGCCGCCGCGAGCCCTACCCCCCCGAGTGGCAAGTTCAATCTCCCCGCCAAGCCTTTCCTGAGCTACTGGCCGCCGGTCCTGTGGCTTTGGTGTTTGGCCCTGAAGATCAGGGCTTGAGCAACGAAGAGCTGGCCCTCTGCCATCGCCAAATCCAGATCCCCACCGATCCGGCCTACCCTTCCCTCAACCTGGCTCAGGCGGTGGGCATCTGCTGCTACGAGCTGCGCACCCTCCTTTGCCCAGATCCGCCGCTTCCGCCTAGCCCTGGCCTCTCCAAGCCAGCTCCCTTCGAATTGCTGGAGGGCTTTTTCGGCCAGCTGGAGGCGCTGCTATTGCAAATTGGCTACCTGTATCCCCACACGGCCCGCCGCAAGATGCTCAAGCTGCGCGCCCTCTTTCACCGCGCCGGCTTGACCGTGTCCGAGGTGGCCCTGCTGCGCGGGATCTTGCGACAACTGCAATGGAGCCAAACGGCCCGGCGTCGAAACCTCCCCCAAGACGATTAATGCGGGGGTTTGGATCCCATAGGGGCGGGCAGGCAGTACACTCTGGCGGCTCCTCCCGGTTGCAAAGCCGTACGCAGCCCCAACCCCAGACCATTCGCTAGCATCCTGAACCGCCAGGGTTGCAACTTGCAAAGACTGGCTGGTGAGGGGCAGAAGCTTTTGTTATCCTGGCGCTTAGGTTCTCCCGTCGGCAGGGGGAAGGCGGCAAACTTTTCCTGACACGGGAGGCGAGCAGGGTCTCTAGCTTGCCGTGTTAGGCGGGCGTGCTTCTAGTGGCAGGATCGGAGAGAGGATGGGATCCAATGTTTACGTGGCTCTGGACAAGGCACTTTTCTCGGTTGAACCAGAGGCTGCAAAGCTTGGAGGTGGCCCGTGAGGAAAACCTTCTGTCCCCTGATCTCAGCGCCCAAACCCTGCAGGTAGCCCCCGATTTTTGGGAGCGGCAGCACCAGGCTTTTGTCTACGTAGATAAGCAGATCCGCAAGCTCAGCCGTCGCAGCAAAATCTGGGGTGGCCTGGCGCTGCTGGCGATTTTGGCCGATGCTGCCCTGGTGGTTGCCGGCCTAACCCTGTTCCAGTCTTGGCAACAGCTGCAGGCCAACCAAAACCTTGCCCGCATCGTTGAGCAGGCGTCAGCTGCCGATCCGGTGCAGCAGGCTTTTGACAACCTGTTGGCTCAACTGCCGCACCTGAACGGGGTGGAGCGGTATCGTGCCCTGGAGGCCCTGCAGGCTCTCTCGGCTATTGCCCCGGTAGATCAGGGTTCTGGATACGAGCCTAGCTTGGCGGCAACTCCTCTGGAGGCCCAAGTGCAAACGATCTACCGTCTAGGGCAGATGCGGGCGGTTGAGGCGGTGCCGGCTTTGCTGACCAAGCTTGCGGACAGGGAGCCGGCAGTGCGGGAGGCGGCAGCTCGCGCCCTTGGTCAGATTGGGGATCCGCGCGCCCTTCGGCCTTTGCACGAGCTCCTGGCCCATGAGACGGATGAGCTGGTCCAGGAGGCAGCCATTGCCTCCATTGCCCAACTGCTGCGGTAAAAAGCAGGTCAAACTGGCATTGACCCGGGCGTGGGGATGAAAAGCCGCAGGTTTAGCAGAGTCAGCAAGCTGGTAGGGATCCTGTGTTGGGTATGGGCAGCGGCTGGGCCAGTTTGGGCGCAGGATCCCTTCCGCAGTGGGGCCAATGCCCGCCCCATCAAGCCAGAGGTGGCTAGTGCCTTTGAGGAGTTCTTCTGCGCAGGCCGCTACACGCAGAGCCGGGAGAAGCTAGAGAAGGCTAGACAAGCTTCTCCCAAAGAGCCGATGGTCTACGCCCTGCTAGCGGCGCTGGCCTACCAGGAGGGGGATCTGGATGCTTTTGCCCAGTTAGCCACCCAAACCCGCCAGGTGGCCGCCGAGCTGAAGAAGACGGATCCCTTGCGCGGCAACCTGTACGAGGGCGTGGGCTATGGGTTGGAAGCGGCCAACATGGTGGTGCGGGAAGGGGTAGTGCTCGGCTTGCCTAAGGCGTTGCCCACTCTCAACCAATTGTTTGCGTCCATTCGCGCCGCCCAGGCAGTAGACAGCAGCGACCCGGAGCTCAATCTTCTCAACGGCTATATCGACTTGCTGCTAACCTTTCGGGAGAAGGCTTTGAACCAATTTCGCCTAGCAGCGCCTGAGTATTTGTCCTACCGCGGCCAAGCGCTGGCCTACCGGGATATGCAGCGCCATGACGAAGCGCTGGCGGCAGTGGAGCGGGCAATTGCTGTTTCCTGCAACAACCCTGAACTTTACTACCTCAAGGCGCAAATCCTGGTTGCCAAGGGTCAAGACCGGGAGGCGGTTCCCCTTTTCGACCAGGCTTTGCAGGCCTCTAGCCAGTTGCCGAAAGCCTTGGTGGAGCAGATCCAGATGGAGCGGGATCGCGCCGCCCAGCGCAGTGGGCTGACTGTCCAGTTGCCTACGCCGACTCCCTCTCCCTAAACCGATGGGCCTGCGCATCAGTGGCAAACGGACGCTGCAAACCCCTGCTGGCCGGGGAACTCGGCCCACCCCTGGGCGGGTGAGGCAAGCCCTGTTCAACATCTTGCGAGGGCAGGTGAAGGGCTGTCGCTGGCTGGATCTCTGCTGTGGAGCCGGCACGGTAGGGGCAGAAGCCTTGTGCCATGGGGCAGCCTTCGTGGCCGGCATTGAGATCGCTGCGCCGGCCTGTCGCCTCATCCAGGCCAACTGGGCAAAGGTAGCTCAGCCGGGACAATCTTTCCAGGTGATTCAGGGGGATGCCCGCAAGCTGCTCAGCCGCGGCCTGGGTTTGGATCCTTTCGATTACGTCTATTTTGATCCCCCCCATGACGCCGGTCTGTACGCCCCGCTTCTGCCGCTGATCCCGCCCTTGCTCAAGCCAGGTGGAACCTTGATTGTCGAGCATCGCAGCGGCCAAAAGCTGCCAGAGCAGGTGGGATCCCTGCTGCGCGTCGACCAGCGGGCTTATGGGCAAACGGCGCTGGCTTTCTACCGCAATCTGGAAGAAAAGCCCTAGGGAAAAGGAGTGCTAACAAAGCCAATTTCCAGCAGCTGCTGGTAGGCCTGGGTGCCTAGCTCCCGGGTTGGGGTTTGGCTTTTGATGACCTGGATCAACCAGCCCACGGCCTCCTCAGGGCGCCCGGCAGCCCGATAGACCACGGCCAGGTCGTAGGCGGCCTGATCCCGAGCCTGGGCGGCAACGCGGGCCAGCTCCCGCTGCTCTTCGGAGATGCGGTTTTGGATCCCGGCAAAAGCTCGGGAGAGATCCTGGTGGTAGTTGGAGCGCTGGTTGTAGGCGTTAAACACCTGCTGCAGGAGCTCGATGGCTCGGTCGTAGTTTTGGGCCTGAATGGCAGCGTCGGCCTCAGCAGCCAACTGTTCAGCTCGCAACGCGCTGAGAGCGCTGCTGGGTTGTTCTAGGGCCCGAAACTGCTGGGGATTGGGAATAAGCTGCTGGCGGGCGGGCACTTCTTGAGCCGTAGCCCAAAGACCTGAACCGACACCCAGCACTAGGCCAAGCAACAAGCCAAAGGCCAGCTGTACCCAAGAACGGGGCAGGAAGGCAAGGCCACGAGCAGCAGTTCGACCACCAGCAGGAGGCCGTCGAAACATTGGCAAGTACCCCTCAAAACCTTGCTAACCCGTTCCACTCTACCTCACTCCGCGGGGCTTTGCTGCAGCTCAGGGATCCCCTCCCCTAGCGGTTGCTGAGGAGGCAACTGTTCAGACGGCGGGGAAGCCGGTTGAGCCTGGGAGGGAATTGTTTCTGGCAGCAGGGGCAAGTTCATAATCCGCTCGTACAGGCGCAGGTACTGCAAAGCCGAGCGGTGCCAACTGAAATCGCTGGCCATGCCTCGCTTTTGCAGCGCTTGCCAAGTCTCCTTGTGCTGAAACGCCTCCCAAGCCCGCGCTAGACAAGTGTAGAAGTCCAGAGCCTCGTAGCGGTCAAAGCAGTAGCCGGTGCCGATCCCTTTGCTGGGAATATGGTGGCTGACCGTATCCACCAGTCCCCCTGTACGGCGGACAATGGGCACACAGCCGTAGCGCATGGCAATCATCTGGCTAATGCCGCAGGGCTCAAAGCGGCTGGGCATTAAGAAAACATCTGCCCCCCCATAGATTAACTGGGCCAGTTGCGGCTGATAGCCCTGCTGATAGGACATTCGGCCTGGGTGCCGCTGGGCCATTTCCCGGAGCCGCTCTTCGTAGTGGGCTTCGCCGCTGCCCAGCAAGACAAATTGCGAGTCACTGTAGGCCAGAAAGCGCTCCACGGTTTGAATGACCAAGTCAATCCCCTTCTGTTCCACCAAACGGGTCACCATGCCCATGAGAAAGACGTCGGGGTTGACGGTCAAGCCCAGGCGGGTCTGCAGCACGGCCTTGTTCACTGCTCGACCGCTGAGGTCGTCGATGCTGAAGTTGGCGGCTAGATGGGGATCCGTGCGGGGATCGAACTTCTCGGTGTCGATTCCGTTCAAGATCCCCCACAGGCGTTCTCCTTTCCAAGCCAGCAGATCCTGGAGGCCCTCTCCATAGAGACTGGTGCGGATCTCCAGGGCGTAGGTGGGCGAAACGGTGGTTACCTGGTCGGCGTAGAGGATTCCGGCGGCCATAGTGTTGTGGGCGGAAAAATACCAGGGCAGCCAGGTCATGCGTTCCAGTTGCCAGCGCCACGGTCCCTGATAGGCCAGGTTGTGAATGGTAAAGACGGTGCCGATATCGGGAGCCTGGTGCATCCAGGCCGGGATCATGCCGGTGTGCCAATCGTGGCAGTGGATGATGTTGGGCCTCCAGGGGTAATAGGTCCAGGCAAATTCGGCCACAGCATTGGCAAAAAACGTAAAGCGCCAAAACTCGTCCTCGCCGTAGTAGATGCGGTGGGGGGCAAAGCAGTAGTGGCTGACCAGGTAAAGGGGGACATCGGTGCCGGGTAAAACGCTTTCGTAGATATCGGCCACCTGGCCCATAATCTGCTTTGACCAGATGGGATCTTTGGAGCGGGGGTATTGCCCCGGCTCTGGGCCAAATTGGTCCCACAAAAATCCGTACAGGGGCATGATGATGCGCACGTCCTGCCCCAGCTGGCGCAAAACGACGGGCAGGGATCCCACCACATCCCCCATCCCCCCCACCTTTGCCAAGGGCGCTGCTTCCGCCGCTGCAAACAAAATCCTGGCTTGTACCACACTGCCCTCCCTGCTGCAATACCAGACCCTCCCCTCCTATTTTTGGAGGTTTTGCTACGGGTTGCAGGGCGGCTGCTCTCGCAGGCGGGCGCAAATGGCCTGCCAAACCTGCTGGACCAACTGGGACAGGCTGGTTTCTGAGTGGATGGGCACCCGCACATCGGCCTGGGCGTAGAAGGGTTCTCGTTCCCGCATGAGCCTCTGCAGAGCAGCTTGGGGATCGGGAGCTTGCAGGAGGGGACGTTGGCCAGGATCCCGGCTCAGCCGCTGCCAAATGAGCTCAGGGGCCACATCCAGCCAGACGGTGAGGCCGTGGTGCAGGTAGCTCCAATTTTTGGGCCGCAGCACAATGCCGCCGCCGGTGGCAATAACCAGGCGAGTGTAGCCGCTCAGTTGCGCCAACACCTGGGTCTCCAGCTCCCGGAAGTGGGCTTCTCCCTGCTCGGCAAAGATCTGGGCAATCGAACAGCCGGCTACCTGCTCCACCAGAGCATCGGTATCAAAGAAGGGGCGGCGCAACTGGGCTGCCAGCTCAGCTCCCAGGGTGGACTTGCCGCTGCCCATCATGCCAATCAAATAGACAGTGACGCCGCGCAGGCGTTCGGCTTCTTGGGGAGGGATCATGGGGGCCAGGACTCCGTCCCGCTACGCGAACGGCTGGGATTAGACGTAGCCGTGCTCGGCTAGAAACTCCAGGGAGAGGCTGCTCTCCGGCGGGGCCAGGCCCAAGAATTTTTCCACATATTTGCCCAGGAGATCTGCCTCCACGTTTACCGGATCCCCTACTTGCAGCAGGGAAAGGTTGGTCTGGCGGTAGGTGTGCGGGATCACCGCCACCTTAAACCAACACCCCCCTTGGCGGATCTCGGCAATGGTCAGGCTGACACCGTTCACCGCCACACTGCCCTTGGGCACGATGTAGCGGCCGATGGTCGCCGGCACCTCGAAGCTCAGCTCCCAGGCGTTGCCGGTGGCTGCTTGTTCGCAGAGGTGCCCCACTCCGTCGATATGGCCGCTGACGAAATGCCCCCCTAACTTGTCCCCCACCCGCAGCGCCGGTTCCAGGTTGACTGGGCGCGGGCCAGGGGATCCGCAGCCCCACGTCGAGCGGCGCAGGGTTTCCGGCGAGACATCCGCCAAAAAGCCATCGGGCAGGATCTCCACCACTGTCAGGCAGAGGCCATCCACCGCCACGCTATCCCCACAGGCTAACTGCGGCTGCAGCTCCGGACAGGTAACCCGTACCTGCGAAGAGGAGATCAACTGAGCTGTACCCAAACTGCGCACTAGACCCGTAAACATGCTTCGGCTTCCTTGGCCTGCTTGCTAAGCCTTGGCCTGGTAAAGGGATCCCAGCCATAAGCTGGGCGAGTTGGTTTGGGCTCCTCGGAGAGAGCGGGAGTTGGGATCTTGGGCCTGGGCTAGGAGCCGCTCCACCTCGGCAGTGAGCTGGCTTTCGCTAAAAGGCTTGGTCAGGTAGCCGGTTGCGCCCGACCACTTGCCGCGGATGCGATCCAGCAAGCTGTCCCGCGAGGTAACCATCAGGATAGGGAGAGACTTGAACGCTTCCAGGCTGCGCACGATGCGGCAGAGCTCTATGCCGTCGTTCGCGTTAGCGGTGCGGAGCACATTCCCGGGCATGGCGATCGCGTTAGCGGTGCGGAGCACATTGTCCATCAATAGCAGGTGAGGCCGGTGCTGGAACAGGAGGGGGAGCACCTCGGCGGGGTTGCCCGTTGTAATCACGCGTTCGCGTTAGCGGTGCGGAGCACATTACTGGGATAGGTACTGCCGCAGGATCTCCTGCATCACGACGCTGTCGTCTACGGCCAAGAGGGTTATGGGAGTGCGGCGCTGGGGTTGCCGCAATTCGGGGGGCGTTTGCAGGCTCACCAGACCTTTTTTGGCCCAAGCGGCAAAGAGGCTAGCTACCTCCAGCCGATCGCGTGAGCGGTGCGGAGCACATTCCCAGTTGACCACTGGCACCGCCAGCAGGGTGGGGATGGCCACCTTGAGTTCCGCCCAGCGTTCGCGTGAGCGGTGCGGAGCACATTCGTGGCGGCGGGCCGCTTCTTGCAGCAGGGGCTCCAGCTCAAACCCACCAATAGGGGCCTCCTGGGCAACCCGTTCCTGCACCTCGAAGTAGCAAGTGCCCCCCCGTTCGCGTGAGCGGTGCGGAGCACACTCGAACAGGTAGCGATCAAAATCGGTAAGCAGGTTCAGCCAGAGGGCGTCTTCCAGCTCGCCTGGCTTTATCAAGCCCAGCTCGGTCATCATCTCCAGCAACTCCGCCAGGGAGTTGTCTGGGAGCAGCCGCTGCTGCAGCACACGGATAACCCGCTGGGGCCAGTCCAGGTTGAGGCGGGGGATAAAGCGCGATAGCCGTCGCAGCAGGATCGGGGCATTGAGGGGCTGATCGGCGGAAAAAAGCAGCCGGCCGTGGTAGTAGGTCAGCACCCAAGGCTCTGTGCCCTCGGCGGGATCCTCGCCCCTAAGGTGAAGGTGGAGATAGCCAGTGGTAAACCGCCGACCTTGCTGCCGGAGCAGAGGCGCCAGTTCCGCCGCTGCAAAGAGAAAATGGGACATGGGAAACCCTCCGGCCTAGCCTCTTCAGGCTACCTAAGCAGCGACTACATCAGCTACTCACCTCAGTTGAAGAGAGAGCCTTAGTTTGCGGCTGCTTTATCCCATTATCTCCCCTTCATCAAACCGTTAACCTGGCCACACCCTCCCCCTGCCGGGACAGCAGTTCCCCCTTTCGGGGCCCGGGCTAGGCTTGCCTTGGCTACAAGTCTAGAGCCTCCCGCTGGGCCTGGAGCAATTTCTGGATGCCGGCCTGGGCCAGGTCTAGCATTTGCAACAGTTGCGAGCGGTCAAAGCATCCGGCTTCGGCGGTACCCTGGATTTCAATTAGGGCTCCCTGCTCGTTCATGACCACGTTCAGGTCCACTTCGGCTTGGCTGTCCTCCTCGTAGCAGAGATCCAGCAGCACCTCGCCTTGCACAATTCCCACCGAAAGGGCTGCCACTTGCTGTTGCAAAGGGGATCCCTGCGCCGGATCCAGCAGTCCCTGCTTGTAGAGCCAGGTGATGGCATCGTGCAGGGCCACGTATCCACCGGTAATTGCGGCGGTGCGGGTGCTGCCATCGGCTTGCAACACATCGGCATCGATGGTGATGGTGCGGGATCCCAGCTTCCGGAGATCCAAAGCTGCGCGCAGACTGCGCCCAATTAGCCGCTGGATCTCAGCGGTGCGGCCGGAGACCTTGAGCGTCTCCCGCGGCTGGCGCTGTTGGGTGGCGGTGGGCAGCATGCGGTACTCTGCGGTCAGCCAGCCTTGGCCGGTGTTTTGTAAAAAAGGGGGGACTTCTTCGGCCACGGTGGCGGTGCAGAGAACATGGGTATCGCCAAGCTTAACCAACACCGAGCCGTGGGCGTAGCGGGTGAAGTGGCGCTGGAAGGAAACCGGGCGCAATTGGGTAGGGGTGCGGCCATCAGGGCGTTGCCAGCTCATGGGCGATTCAAATCCCTCGCATTGTCGTTCAGGTTCACCCACGGCAGCTTCTCCAAAAGGGCTGCCAGCGCCTTGGAAGACAGGCAGCGGGAGAGCTGCTGTTGTAGGCCAATAGGCAGGTTACAGTGTAAAGAAGTTCTTAGCCAACTTTTCCTACTGTTGCAGCAAGTTCTGGAACAAAAGGTGTCCTGCAGGGCAGGACCCAGCCAGCAAGAAGACACAGACGTCATGATCCTCCTCTTCCTGCAGCGTTTACGTCAGTCGGCGCTCGACCCCCTCCAGGAGATCCGCTGGACGCCGGAACTGTTTGGGATCCTGCTGGTGTATTTTGTGCAGGGGGCAGTGGGGCTGGCACGGCTAGCCACCAGCTTTTACTTGAAGGATAACCTGGGCCTCGGCCCAACACAGGCAGCGGCGTTGATGGGCCTGGCTGTAATCCCCTGGACTGTCAAGCCTCTTTATGGACTCCTATCGGATACGCTGCCGCTAGCAGGCTACCGGCGCCGCCCTTACCTCCTGCTGGCAGGGCTGTTGGGATGTGGGGCCTGGCTGGGGATGGCTCTGGGGGCGCCGACGGCTGAGCTGGCCCTGCTTTGGATGGTTTTGGCATCCCTGGCGGTAGCCGTGGGGGATGTCATTGTCGATTCGCTGGTGGTGGAGCGGGTGCAGGGCAGTGACTGGGCGGGAACGGGCACGCTGCAGTCTCTAACGTGGGGGGCCACAGCTCTGGGATCCCTGCTCACGGCCTATGCCGGGGGGGCGCTCTTGGCTCACTATCCTCCCCAGGTGGTGTTTGGGCTAACAGCCCTGCTGCCCATGCTGATTGCCCTGGCTGCTTGGGTCATTGAGGATCAGCCCGTGGCTAGCGCCTTGGGCTGGGATCCCCTGCAGCAACAGGTAGCTCGGGTGTGGCAAGCCCTGCGGCAGCCCAGCGTTTTCCTGCCGCTGCTGTTTGTGTTTGTCTGGCAGGCAACTCCCAGTGCCGACGTAGCGCTGTTTTACTTTGTTACCAACGATCTCGGCTTTGGTCCGGAGTTTTTGGGCCAGGTGCGGCTAGTGACTAGCGTTGCCAGCTTGGTAGGGGTGGGAATCTTTCAGGTGTATCTGCGGCACATCCCCCTGCGCCCCCTCTTTGGCTGGATGACGGTCATTTCCGCAGGGCTAGGCCTGACCAGCCTGATCTTGGTCTATCACCTCAACCGCGCTTGGGGCCTCGACGACCACTGGTTTAGCCTCGGGGATAGCCTGGTGCTGACAGTAGCGGGGCAAATTGCCTTTATGCCGGTGCTGGTTCTGGCCGCCCGCCTTTGCCCGCCAGGGATCGAGGCCACCTTTTTTGCCCTGCTCATGTCGGCCTTTAATTTGGCGGGGTTTCTCTCGCAGGAGCTGGGATCCCTGCTCATGCACGCTCTAGGGGTAACCGAAAGCAATTTCAGCCACCTGGGGCTGCTTTTGGTGATCACCAACCTCTCCACCCTCTTGCCCTTGCCCTTGTTGGGTTGGCTGCCCGCCGAGAGGATAACTCCCAGCCCAGCAGAGTTGGAGGCGGAAGCTCAGGCTTCGCTGCAGTCCTTCTTGCAGGGAGCAGAAGCAGCCGCTAGGAGAGAGGCAATCCCTTTGGGAGAGACGGACATAACCTACTCCTAAGGGGCCGGCGGCCAGTAGATAGCGTTGGCTTCCTCCTGCTTGAGCGCAGGCTATCAAGTGTATTGGCTAATGTCTTCCCCAGCTTCTGCCAGGAAGGAGAGGGCGCGGCAGCGCAAGGCCACCACCTGGTCGTAGAGGGGGTTAAGCTTGCACATGGGGGGAATGTGCAGCACCTTGCGGCCAAACAACACCACATCCCGCTCAAAGGGGCAGTGGGCAGGGATCATACGGCATAAGAAGCGGGCTACCCTCACGTCGCGGACTTGGATGCTGTCCAGCCACTTGCGCAAGGGAGCCAAAAGGTCGGTATAGCTGCTTTCAGGCTGGGCTTTTGCCGGCGATGGCGAGGTGGCCCTCTTGTCGACCAGCGTAGCCTTGAGCAGATGGAGCTGGGGAAGCTCCAGCCCAAAGGCAGTGGCCAATTGGTGCAACAAGCGATCTTCCGGCTCGGAATATACCCCATCGGCAACGGCTGTCATCACCGCCGTGCGCAGGAAATCTTCCCGCAACTCCGGCTGCAACTGGGCCGCCAGCTCTTCGGGGGAGAGGGGAGCGAGATCTTTCCCCTCTTCTTCGGGCCAGTCGGAGCGGATGAGATCTTCGATGAGTCGTTGCTCTTCGGGGCTGTATTCTCCATCAGCCCAGGCAATGCCAAGCAGCCCTCGTAGCCATAGTTCCGCCTGCTGGGGTGAGCACTCCCTAGCAGAAGTAGGCGTGGAATCGCTAGACATGACAGAGCTCCACAAGAAGCCACCGCCATTTTAAAGAGCTAGGCTGGAGGTTGAAGTCTGTGCAACCTCTTTTTGTTCATGACGGATCCTCTTCCACCCCTAGCTGCCCAGGTTGAACCCAGCCCAGGGAGCGCTGAAGAGCCCAACCCGGATCTCCTAACTGCTGCCTATGACTACTTCCTACCGCCTGAGCGGATCGCGCAGAGGCCGGTGGAGCCCCGGGATCAGGCGCGAATGCTGGTGGTGTACCCAGATAGGCACGAGCACCGCCGCTTCTGCGACCTCCCCGACTACCTGCAGAGCGGGGATCTGCTGGTTCTCAACGACACCAAGGTCATCCCGGCCCGGCTGTGGGGAGCCAAGATCTTGCCGGGAAAGGACGCTTTTGGGGCGCGGGTAGAGGTTTTGCTGCTCGAGCCAGAGCAGCCTGGGATCCCAGGCAACACCTCCCCTCAGCAGCAGATCTGGCGGGTCTTGGTCAGGCCGGGCAAACGGGTCAAGGTGGGGGATCAAATCCGGTTTTGGGATCCCCAGGGCCTGCCGGCTGAGCTGACGGCCACAGTGCTGGCGGTGGACGCAGAGACCGGCGGACGGGTGGTGCAGTTTACATGGGAAGGGGCGGATGCCTTTGAGCAGATCCTGGAGCGGGTGGGGCGGATCCCGCTTCCTCCCTATCTGGAAGCTGCCCGTGCCCTTGACCCGACAAGTGCAGGAGTCCGACCTGAAGACTATCAAACCGTCTGGGCCAGACACCCGGGCTCGGTGGCTGCCCCCACCGCAGGCCTGCATTTTACCCCTCAGCTTTTGGAGCGGTTGGCCCAGAAGGGGGTCCAAACTGCCTACATCACCTTGAACATTGGGCTGGGTACCTTCCGCCCGGTAGAGGCAGAGCGAGTAACCGACCACCGCTTGCACAGCGAGTGGCTCAAGGTGCCGGCAGAAACGGTGGACACTATTCGTGAAACCCAAGCCCAGGGAAGGCGGGTGATTGCGGTGGGAACAACGGTGGTGCGGGCCCTAGAGACGGCAGCCCTCTCCGGCGCCCTGCAACCCTGGCAGGGAAAAAGCGACCTCTTCATCTACCCCGGCTACTCCTGGCGGGTGGTGCAGGGGCTGATCACCAACTTTCATCTGCCCCGCTCCAGCCTGATGATGCTGGTGGCAGCCTTGATCGGGCGACAGCGCTTGCTGGATCTCTACCAGGAGGCCATCGAGCAGGGCTATCGGTTCTATTCCTTTGGGGACGGCATGCTGATCCTGCCCTAGGGGGATTCTTACCCTTTTGCCAAGGGCTTGGCAGGAAGGTCAGCAGGACGGTCTTGGCCAGTGGCAAACCAAGTTTGGAGGCGCTCCCATTCCATGTGGGGGTAGCCATCCACTGCCCAATTGGCCCGCCGCTGCAGCATGTGCAGAGGAAAGAAAGTGGCCAAAGCCAACACCGGGATCCCTTGCGAGCGAGCCGCTTGAATGCCGGCGTAGGTGGCTTCAAAACTCAGGCACTCCTGAGGGGAGAGCCCCATCCGCTCTAGGAGCAGACGGTGCAACTGAGGATCCCCTGCCTCGCCGGTTACGCGGTAGCGGAAGTCATGAGTCAGCCGCGCCAGAGCTGGACAGGGGAAGCGCTCCAGAAAAGCCTCCACCTCGATAGCGGCGTGACCACTCAAGAGGCCCACCTTGAGCCGTAGCTGCTCCAGCTTCTCCAAGGCCTCCGCCAAGCCGGGAACCAGAAGAGATCCCTTTTGCTCCTGCAACGCCTGCCGGTAGTAAAGGGCCTTACGCTGCAAAAGTCCTTCTTGCTGCCTGGGGCTGAGCACCCGTCCCTGGGCTTGCCAAAGGGCAAGGAGACTCTCCCGATCCGGTTGGCCCAGATGGTGTAGCCGATAGAGCTCTTTTTGCGCCGGGGATCCCAGATCCCAGGGGCGCAGGTTCTCCTCCAGCAACACTTGGTTGATGGCGTAGAGGTGCAGCTCCTCGTCGTCGGCCACCACGCCGCTCCAGCTTAGGATTACCCCTTGCAGCGCCATGCGAGGTCCTATTTCAGATTCTCCGGACAATTCTGAGAAGCTGGGATCCCTGGGCGGGTAGGAGGAGCCATAAAGCTGGGGGGAAGGGGTTCGGGGACGTGCCTTTGCAGGATCTCGTCGATGGTCTGCATTGCCTCCGCCTCCAGCGACCAGCCCCAAACTCCGGCTAGGTCATCCAGCTGCTGGCGCTTGCGCGCTCCCCATAGGATTGCACTCACCCCCGGCTGATCCAAGAGCCAGCGCACCGCCAACTGGGGCAGCGTTTTGCCGTAGCGCTCCCGCGCCAGCCGGCTCAGCTCTTCTGCCGCTTGCAGGTACTGGGAGTAGCGAGGCTCTGCAAACTTGGGATCGATGCCGCCGCGCAGATCTCCAGGCGGAAACTTGGTTTGCGGAGTCAGCCTTCCCCCCAACAGCCCCCGGCAGAGGGGACTGTAGATTAGCGTGGCAATGCTGTTGGCCTGGCAGTAGGGCAGGACATCTGCTTCGATCTGGCGCTCAAACAGGTTATAGGGCGGCTGGGCCGTGTGCAGGGGAGCCACCTGGCGGAAGCGCTCCATCTGCTCTGGAGAAAAGTTGCTCACCCCAATGGCGCGGATCTTTCCTTCCTGGAGTAGGCGGCCGAAAAAGGCAGCGGTCTCCTCCAGAGGCTCCAAGGGATCCGGCCAATGCACCTGGTAGATGTCGATCACATCCGTCTGCAGGCGGCGGAGGGAGTTTTCCAGATCCTGAGCCAGCCAACTGAGGCTGCAGTTGCGCACCACCTTGCCGTTAGTCCACTGCAGGCCGGCCTTGGTGGCAATGACTACGCGATCCCGACAGCCGGCATCCCGGATAGCCCGTCCCAATAGCTCCTCCGAAAGGCCGCGGCCATAGGCCGGAGCCGTGTCAAAGAGCGTAATGCCCAGGTCAATAGCCTTGCGGAGGGTGGCATACGCTTCCTGGGGATCCGCTGGCCCCCACCAATCCCCGGTCATGCTCCAGGTGCCCAGCCCCACGCGGCTAAGTTTTAGCCCCGTCTCGGCAAGCGTAACAAACTCCATGGCAACGTCTGCAAACAGGATCCCGTTTCAGGATGCTAACAGGCGCCGGGGGAGGACAAAGCCCCTTGCGCAGACAACCCACGCGCCTAGCTGCTGGTGGAAAAAGAGGGCGGGCTTTTGCCTCTGCTTTCCCGACTAGCGGCCTAGTAGAGTGAGGATTGAAAAATTCACACCCCAAAACTTTTGAGGAATGGCTCCATGAAGTCCATTTTCCCTCTCTGTCTGGCCGGCTCCCTGAGCGGCATTTTGTTCTGGGGATCCTTGCTGCCCGTTCGGGCGCAGGGGATCACCCCGCTTTTCCCAGAAACTTTCCGAACTCCCAGCCCGGTCGAGCCACTGCCCCCTAGCCAAGATATTCCCACCTTGCCCATCGTGCCGGATCCCCGGCCTGTGCCGCCCACACCTGCCCCGCGACGACCGCTGCCCAGGGGGAGCTTTGAGGAAATTAGTCGATACTTCCGCGATCTCAACCGAGCTAAGAACCTGGCTCGCCAAGCGGCCGAGATCGCCAACGGGGGCTTGCAGCGCTACCGTGCCGAGGCTTCCATGCACGGGGCGGCCATCGACGCGCCGTTTGAAGAGTTTGAAGACGCCTGGGTCTTCACCTTCCGCGGCGGCGAGCCCGGCTTTGTCCAACCCAGCATTGAAACCCAGGTGCGGGTGGATCGGCGCACCTTTCAGACCACCATCCTCTACAATGGCCCTATCCGCTCCCGGCGCTGAGGGAGCCCTGGGATCCCTGGCATAATCCAGAAAGGGCAAGGGTCGGGGCTATGGCCAAGTTTGTCTTCATCACCGGCGGGGTCGTCTCCAGCATTGGCAAAGGCATTGTAGCGGCTAGCCTGGGCCGTCTGCTCAAGTCCCGCAACTACACCGTGTCGATTTTGAAGCTGGATCCCTACATCAACGTGGATCCCGGCACGATGAGCCCCTACCAGCATGGGGAGGTGTTTGTTACCGACGATGGCGCCGAGACCGACTTGGACTTGGGCCACTATGAGCGCTTCACCGACACCAACATGTCCAAGCTCAACAACGTCACCACTGGCGCCATCTACCAAGCGGTGATCTCCAAAGAGCGGCGGGGCGACTACCAGGGCAGCACGGTGCAGGTAATCCCCCACGTAACCCAAGAGATCAAGGAGCGGATCCGGCGGGTGGCCCGCGAGACCAACCCCGACGTGGTGCTGGTAGAAGTGGGGGGCACGGTGGGGGATATCGAGTCTTTGCCCTTCTTGGAAGCCATCCGCCAGTTCCGCAAGGACGTGGGCCGCGCCAACGTGGCCTATGTGCATGTCACCCTGGTGCCTCTAATCAAGGCCTCGGGGGAGATGAAAACTAAGCCTACCCAGCACTCGGTCAAGGAGCTGCGCTCGATTGGCATTCAGCCGGACGTGCTGGTGTGCCGCTGTGAACAGCCTCTGCCGCGCGCCATCAAGGAGAAGATCTCCGAGTTCTGCGACGTGCCGGTGGAATGTGTCATCCAGGCCCAGGATGCCCCCAGCATCTACGACGTGCCCCTGATCCTGGAGCAGGAGGGCCTGGCCCAGCGAGTTTTGGAGATTCTCAACCTGGATCCACAGCAGCCGGATCTGCGCGAGTGGGAGCTCCTGGTACAGCGGCTGCACCACCCGCAAGAGCAGGTGGAGATCGCCATTGTCGGCAAATACGTGCGCCTGACAGACGCCTACCTCTCGGTAGCGGAAGCCCTGCGCCATGCCGGGCTGGCCCTCAATGCTGGCGTTACCTTGCGCTGGATCTCTTCTGAGGAAGTCGAGGAGCGGGGACCAGAAACTCTGCTAGCGGGGGTAGATGGCGTAGTGGTGCCAGGGGGGTTTGGCAACCGCGGCATCGAGGGCAAGGTGGTCACCATCCGCCACGTGCGGGAGCGGGGCATTCCCTTTCTGGGGCTGTGTTTGGGCATGCAGTGTGCGGTGATCGACTGGGGATGCCATATTGCCGGCCTGGAGCGGGCCAACAGCTATGAGTTCGATCCCGACACTCCTCATCCCGTCATCAGCTTGCTGCCGGAGCAGAAAGATGTGGAGCACTTGGGGGGAACCCTGCGCCTGGGCCTCTACCCCTGCCGCATTCTGCCCGACACCCTGGCAGCCAAGCTCTATGGTGAGACAATTGTCTATGAGCGCCACCGCCATCGCTACGAGTTCAACAACGCCTACCGCAGCCTGTTCCTCGAGTCTGGCTACGTGATTAGCGGTGTTTCGCCCGACAACCGTCTAGTGGAGATCATCGAGCTGCCCAGCCACCCCTTTTTCATCGCCACCCAATTCCATCCCGAGTTTCGCTCCCGCCCCAACCGCCCGCACCCCCTCTTTTTGGGCCTGATTGAGGCTGCTCTGCGCCGCCGTTCCCAGCTTCAACCGCTGCAGTTGCAAAGTACAAGTTGATCCAAGGGTTGTTGTCTCCAGCACGCTGTGCCCCGCCACCGGAAAAAGTCGGATCTGCCCAGCAAAATCTGCCTCACCTGCGGCCGGCCTTTTACTTGGCGTAAGAAGTGGGCCAAGTGTTGGCCAGAGGTGAAGTATTGTTCAGAGCGGTGCCGCAACCATCGCCCTAAAGGCTCCCACTCTGCTCCCCCTGGAGACACTCGGGATGGATAATGTAGTCGTTGAGGCTGGGACATGGGTCTCAAACCCGGTGGCATCGACATGCGGTTTCTCAAGTGGCTGTTGCACAATCCTCATGAGACGGAGGAGGATCCCTTCCTTAGAGGTATTACCCGCATAGAAAGCTTGATCTCGAAGCTGCTTTCAATCCTCCTGATTGGGCTAGTTATAGTAGCAGTTGTCGATTTGGCCCGCTTCTTGGTGGCTGATCTGCTACGGGAGCCAACCGGGTTTTTCTCCACCACTTTGATTGAGATCTTCGGCCTCTTTTTGAATATCTTGATTGCCCTGGAGATTTTGGAGAACATTACTGCTTACCTGCAAAAGCAGGTTGTGCAAGTGGAGCTGGTCATTGTTACCTCTTTGATTGCGGTGGCGCGCAAGATCATCATTTTTGATTTCGAGAAGCTGGGGGGGTTGGATTTGATTGGCCTGGGGGCAGCAACTCTGGCTCTGTCGGTAAGTTACTGGCTGGTGCGACGCGCTAAGCCCCCATCCAAGTCCGGTCAAGACTAAGCTTGGATCGACGAGGGCTCTCCCAGGGTTGGTTCTCCCACATTTTTGCTTCCAGCCCAATAGTTGGGCAAAAGACCTACAACAGCCCGCGCCAGGGCTGCTTGGCCAAATCCTACACGGCTATGAGGGGAGCCACTGCCGGCACGATAGTTCTGGAGCTTTTCCTGCAAGAAGCTTCCCTTACTGTCAGCTTCGTCTTTTTGGGCCAACGCTCACTTCTACGATGGCTTCATCTTCCAGCGCGGGATTCGGGGCTTCATGGCCCAAGGCGGGGATCCCACAGGCACAAAGCGGGGTAGGAGGCTACCGCTTTCCCAATGAGCCGTTGCAACGTCCCTACCCCCGGGCGATCTTGGCGATGGCCAATGCCGGCCCTAACGCCAAGGGCAGTCAGTGACTATTCCCTACCTCCCAACTCCACCATCTTTGGCCAACTGGCCCGCAGGATTGCCCGCTAAACCTGGTGGAGATTCGGAATCCCATTAGCTTGAGCTAATCTCGTGGAACAGTTTGATTGATCCTTAGCTGGGTTTTTGCAACTTGCCTTGAGGGGGATCCCGTATGGAGTTCGCTAGCCCCCGGCGAATGTCCCCCCGCATTTTGGTTCTGGATTTTGATGGCGTGCTCTGCGATGGGCGGGCAGAGTACTTTGCCTCCTCCTGTCGTGTCTGTGCCCAGGTGTGGAGCCTGGCTCCTGCGCAATTGCAGCCGTTGCAGCCAGTCTTTGACCAGTTGCGCCCGCTAATCGAGACGGGTTGGGAGATGCCCCTGTTGCTCTGGGGGCTGCAGCAAGGGATCCCGGAAGACGCTTTGCGCCAAGACTGGCCCGGCTGGCGGCAGCGGTTGTTGCAGCAGGCGGGGGTTTCCGAGCGGGCTTTGTCCCAAGCGCTGGATGAGGTGCGAGATCACTGGCTTGCAGAGGATCGGCAGGGGTGGCTGGAGCTGCACCGCTTCTATCCGGGGGTGACAGCCTGGATGCGCCAAGTACAGGCTGCCGGCGAGCCGCGCCTAGCCATTCTCAGTACCAAAGAGGGGCGCTTTATCCAGCAGCTTTTGCTCCGCGAAGGGATCCAACTGCCGCGCCACCGCATCCTGGGCAAGGAGGTGCGCGCTCCCAAGGCCGCCACTCTCCAGCGGCTGCTAACTGCAGCTCAGGTAGCGCCCGAGGAACTCTGGTTTGTCGAGGATCGCTTGCAGACGCTGCGCCAGGTGCAGAGCGTACCGGAGCTAGAGCCGGTGCTCCTGTTTTTGGCTGGCTGGGGCTACAACCTGCCGGAGGAGCGAGAAGAGGCCGCCCGGGATCCCCGCCTGCATCTCCTTAGCTTGGAACAGCTCTCCCAGCCTTTTGAGCAGTGGTTGATCCCGCCTCCTCCTTCCTCTGGTCTTGCCATCAGCCCAGCCGGCCCGCAAGACTTGAGTCGGGTTCAAGCTAGCCCTGACCGGAAACGCCCGGAAGCTGGCCTTGCCTCCCTGGTGCTGACCTTGGTGGAGCTGCTGCGCCAGTTGATGGAAGCTCAGGTGGTGCGGCAGATGGAGGCCAATCGCCTTTCGCCGGAGCAGATCGAGCGGGCCGGCAGCAGCCTGCAAGCCCTGCGGCAGCAAATTCGGCAACTCTGCGCCCTGCTGGAGATTGACCCGGCAGATCTCAATCTGGATTTAGGGGATCTGGGCACGCTTCTGCCCCGCCAGGGAGACTACTACCCCGGCCAGCCCGACGGCGAGGGATCCCTCTTGGAACTCTTGGATCGGCTGGTCAACACCGGGATCGTCGTCGACGGCGAGCTCGACCTGGGCTTGGCGGACTTGAGTCTTATCCACGCCCGCCTGCAATTGGTGCTTACCTCCAGCGCCAAGCTTTCTTAGACCCAGGGAGTGTCGATGGAGACGATTGGGAGAAGAGATGCCAGAAGCAAGATGGGAAGGCCGGAAATCGCGGTATGCTGGCTTTGGATCCCATTAATCTCTCTTCACAGTTTTCTCCTATGGATGTTTTCGCCCCAACCGGAAACCTGCATGCCGGCGCGATTTGGCCGGAGGTGGTGGTCACCCTCACGCTGTTGCTCGTCCTGGCAGTGGATCTGGTGGGCGGGTCGGCAGCGCGCAGAAGTTTGCCAACTCTTTCCCTCTTGGGGTTGATGGGAGCCCTGGTGCCCCTGGTGCTGCAGTGGCAGCAGCCCCAGTTGGAGAGCTTCTTGGGCAGCTTTGCGGCGGATCCCGTGAGCATTCTCTTCCGTGGCCTGGTGGTGGTGACAGCAGCCCTGACGGTGATGATGGCGGAGCGCTACCTCAGCCAGGCAGGCACGCCCACGGGCGAGTTCTATGTGCTGCTCCTCACGGCCACCTTGGGGGGAATGTTCCTTGCGGGAGCGATGGATTTAATCATGGTGTTTGTCTCGCTGGAAACGCTGAGCATTGCCAGCTACCTCATGGCTGGCTACACGAAGCGAGATCCGCGCTCCTCTGAGGCTGCCCTGAAGTACCTGCTGACCGGCGCTAGCAGCACGGCCATCTTCCTCTACGGCATGTCGCTGCTCTATGGCCTGTCGGGGGGGCAAACCCAACTGTCGGCCATCGCGCCCCACCTGGCCAATGCTGGCCTAGCAGGGATCCTGGCCTTGGTGTTCTGCCTTGGGGGCATTGGCTTTAAGCTGGCGGCGGTGCCCTTCCACCAGTGGACTCCCGACGTCTACGAGGGATCCCCAACGCCGGTGGTGGCCTTTTTGTCGGTGGGATCCAAAGCAGCAGGCTTTGCCCTGGCCATTCGCTTTCTGGCTACCGTCTTCCCAGCCATGACGGAAGAGTGGCGGGCGGTGCTCTCAGTGCTGGCTATCTTGACCATGGTGCTGGGCAATGTGGTGGCCATTGCCCAAACCCGCCTCAAGCGCCTGCTGGCCTATTCCTCTATTGGGCAGGCGGGCTTTGTTTTGATTGGTTTGGTGGCAGGCACGGAAGCGGGCTACGCCAGCTTGATTTTTTACCTGATGGTTTATCTAGCCATGAACCTGGGCGCCTTTCTGTGCGTCACCCTGTTTAGCCTCAAGACCGGCACTGACGAAATCAACGAGTACAGTGGCCTTTACCAGAAGGATCCTTTCCTCACCCTTTGCCTTAGCATTTGTCTTCTCTCTCTGGGCGGGCTGCCGCCACTGGCCGGCTTTTTCGGCAAGCTCTATCTCTTCTGGGCTGGCTGGCAGGCAGGAGAATACACCCTGGTGCTGGTGGGCCTGGTTACTAGCGTCATCTCCATCTACTACTACGTGCGAGTGGTGAAAACCATGGTGGTGAAAGAGCCGCAGGAGATGTCGCTTTCGGTGCAAAACTACGCCGAGACCGACTGGCAGGCAGAGGGCATGCCGGCTCTGCGAGTGGGCATGGTGTTGACCCTCGTGGCCACCATCTTTGCTGGCATCCTCTCCAATCCCCTGTTTACCCTCTCTGTTCAGGCAGTGGAGCGTAGCCCGTTTTTGGGGTTCCCGACAGCCCAGGCTTTTGCTCCCGAGGCAGCCAGCCCTGCAGCTTTGCCTAGCTACTCGGGCCGCAATTCCTAAAAATGCCCCCACCCCTCTCCCTGTAGGAGGGGGAATTAAGCGTTTCAGCCTTGCCCCGCCACCGTCTGCAACTGAGTCGAACCTCAAATACCCTCTAGGCTGACATTAAGAAAGCGGGCAATCTCGGCGGCTTGGTTTTCAATCTCGGCCAAAGAAGGCGGCTGCCCAACGCCGGTGAGGGGGATGTCACCGCGTCCTTTCACTCGCAAGTAGATAGCTCGGCGGGGGTTGAGGCCTTCTCGCAGCTCCACCCGCAGGCTTTGCACCTCGGCAAAGTCATACTCCAGACGAACTTCGCGGTTTTTGCCCGGAAAGCCCTGCCGCACCAGCGTTATCTTTTGGGTACGGCGGTTGAACTCGTTGTAGCCGCCCCCCAAGTTCCAGTACAGGCTCAGCCATTGGTACAACCCTGCCAGGAAGCCGAGCACGCCGTAGAAGAGCATGGCAATGCCCTGGGGAATGAACACCAGGCTGGCGGGGTCGGAAAAGGGAAGCAAATTGCGGTGGAAATAGCTGGAAAGACCAGCCAGGGTAAAGCCCAGACCCCCTGCCGTCAGAACCACTGCCCAAAAGTAAACGCTGGGCCGCCGCGACCCAACGACGGTGTAGCGCAGCAGGTCTTCAGAGCGAATTTCGGGAACAGTTGCAGACACCGCCGGAATCCCTTTTTCCAAAGCTGGCTTCTCCCATTCTATTGGGCGGCTCGACCTCTTGCTGGGATCCCGCTACTTCAGGGTTGAGACTCGCGGGGCGTAACGATTTTCCCTACCCCTGGGGTAACTGCCGGAGGTTCAGCAGGGGAGGGTTCGGAAGTGGGGGAAGAGGTCGGTTCCGGCTCGGCTGGCAGGGGAGAGGATTCGACGGCAGGAGTTGGACTTGGGAGAGCCGAGAGCTGGGCTACGGCCTCTTGAGCCGTCCGCTCTCCAAAGGCAGACAGGGCAATTGCCACTTCCCCACGGCTAACTGGCTGGAGGGGGTTAAAGGTGCGGATGGGGCCGAAGGTGCGCAACACGGTGGAGGCATTCTCTAGGCTGCGATCTGCCACTAGGGGAGCAACAGCCTCGTCGGGGATCTGCGCCGCATCGGTAAAGCCCCAGCGCCCCTCCAGCTCTGCCCGAGATCCCTTGATCTGGCCGGGCGGCAAATCCAAAGGCACCTTCATGCGAATTAACTCGGCTCGCGACAGCAGGCTATTGGGGCGAAACTCGCGATTGGCATCCCCAGTAGCGATGCCGGCAGCTCCCAGGGCCTGGATGTAGCGAAAGTTGGGATCCTCCTCCGGTACATCCAAAAAAAGAGGGCGCTCCGAGGGGGATCCTATGCGGATTTGGCGGCTGGGCTCGTCAGCGTGAATGGCGTTGTTGGCTAGCACCAGCCAGCGGGCAAACTCTCCTCGACGCACGCTGCGCTGCGGCTGAAATTCGCTGCCAGCAATATCGGCAAAGATCCCCAGCCGATCCAGGTAATAGACCGACTGGGCCACCAGGGATCCGGGCTCCAGATCCGTGAAGCGGCTGCTGAGTTGAGTCGGCAGAGGTGTCAAGGCAACAGGGGGAGGGGCAGAGGGTGAGGGGGACTCTGAGAGAGCCCTTGGCGTCGCCGGCTGCTCTGCAGAGGGAGGAACAGACAGATCCACCGGTCGCACCGCCCGTTCCAGTCGTTCTCCCCACTCCGTTCCCTGACAAGCTGACAGCAACCCCAGCAGCAGGACAAAACTGCCACCCCTGAGCCAGGTGCTAGCCAGAGGCAGCAATTGCCTAGACCGCTTGGGATGGCCCTCTACTGAGCCCATTTGCGGCTAAACTCCTCCAGCACATCCAGCAGGTTCAGCAGGCTTTGCATGGGCAGCAGATCCACCAGAGGCAGCTCTTTGCGCCCGCCCCCCACCTTTACCGGGATCCCTTGCAGGATCTCCGTGACGGCATCCTCATCCACCTTGCCTGCCATCACCTGAGGGGCCAGCCGCTCCGCCAGAACGGTATGCAGGTGGGCATCCCGCAGGTAGAGGTGCCACCGGGCTACATCGATGTAAACTTCCTTGCCAATGGCAGCGGCCAATTGCTCGATCTCGGGGTTGCTCGGCACTTGGGCCATGGATCAGCTTCGCTACTGGTTGCCCTGCGTTGATCATAGCCTGGCCCCACTTTAGGGAGAGCTGGCGGCAGAGCGGCGCGGTAGAGGCAGGGCGAAGTTCTCTTGCAACTGCCGCAGCAGCAACAGGTGCTCCAGAGCCAAGCGATCCCGTTCGAGGCGCAACTGGCTGAGTTGGGCCTGGGTCTGGCGAATGTCCTCTACGTTGGCGTCCCAGGTTTGCAAAAGGCGGTAGAGGCGGTCTTGTTGGCTGGCAATCTGCTGGTTCAAGCGGGCTAGGCGGCGGCTAAACTCCCTATCCATTTCTGCCGCCAGCTCGGGATCGGGAAGGAGGGGCAGCTGAGCCCAATCGATGCCCAGCTTAGTCGAGGGTGGTGGAGGCGCTTCTACCTCTTTGAGAAGGGGGAAGTTGGGGAAAGGGGAAAGCTCTATCTCACCAGAGGGCGGCTGGTTTTTTCGAGCAGGAGCCTGAGAGCTGGCCGGCGGCGGAGTGGGCTGGGAAGCGGACTTCAAGGCGCTGGGGTTTGCCTGGGCTGGCCAGGATCCCAGACTGCCCAGCCAAAGACAAACTGCTAGCCCCCAAGCTTGGCAAACCGCTGTTCTCACCCTGTGTTCCTCACTTCAAGCTAGCTCAAGCCAATTAGCTCACTCCCAGCTCAAGTCGGTTGGGGAGTTGGGCAGCGACTCGAATAAAATTGAGTAGGCGTCCTGCTTCTGTCCTGGCTCGAATAGATAGCGTTGGGCAACCCAAGCAGAGGCGGGCACAATTGCCACCCGCACTGGCGGATCCTCCAGAGACACCAACGGCTGAGGGTGCAGCCAGCGCCAGCCCGCCCAGCCCGCTCCCGCCAGGGCTACTGCAGCCGCTGCCACTTGTCGCCAAGGAAAGCCGCTGCACCGCCGCCAGCCCAGAGCAACCTCTGGCCTTCGATCCAGCTTCTCGAACACACGGCTAATCAGCAGCTCCGTCTGAACGGGATCCAGGGTTGGCGCTTTGAGGTTAGCCAAACCGGCCTGTAAGGCCGACAGTTGGCTGTACAGCTGCTGCGCCTGGGGATCGCTGGCTAGCCAGTCCTCCACTTGTCGCGCCTCCTGGGGGGACAGTTCTCCATCCAGGTAGGCGCTTAGCTGCTCAAAGCGCTCCTCCACTGGCGGCAGCTCCGCGGGGGGAGGGGAGGCGGCATCCTCGCGGTCAGGGTTGAGGTTGGGGCAAAACATAGTCATTCGCCATTGAGGTAGGGCTTCAGGATGGACTGCAAGCGGGCGCGGGCCCGGGCAATGCGGGATTTAACAGTACCCAGAGATACCCCCGTAATCTCCGCAATTTCCTCATAGGCCATCCCCTGAATTTCTCGCAGCAGGATGGCTTGGCGAAAGGCCTCAGGCAGGTCGTGGACGGCTTGGTGCAATCGCTCGTAAAACTCGCAGGTGGCGAGGTGGTCGTGGGGGCTTGGGCTACTGCTGGGCAGCTCCCATTCCATCTCACTCTCTTGCGTGGAAATCGAGGCATCCAAAGAGAGGGGTTGCTGCTGGCGCCTGCGCTTGCGCAGCTCGTCGTAAACCAGGTTGGTGGCAATCCGCCCCAGCCAACTGCGAAACTTTGCTGGCTCCTGCAGATGTTTGAGGTTGCGGTAGGCCCGGATCCAAACTTCCTGGGCCAAGTCCTGGCGATCCGGCCAGTTGGGCGCAAGATGGTAGAGAACCTTATCTACGTAGGCCTGATAGCGGCGTATGAGCTCGGCAAAGGCCTCGCGGTGGGGCCGGGATCCCTGCTGACACAGCAGTACCAGCTCCCGATCGGCAAGCTTTTCTGGCAGCACAGGCTCCTTCCTCAGTGAGGCTGACCAGCACTGGCCGCTGATGTTGCTGAGGGCAGCATCCATAAGCATCCCCAGAAAGAGATCCCCTCCCAACCGGAACCTCTACTTGAGAGACGAATTCAGGACAACCGGGTTCCCTTCCTATCTTTGGCGAGAGTACCCTTGCAGGATAGCTCTTGGGCTGGCAACTGGGCTACAGTGAGCTTGCGGTAGAGTAGACGCCCGATCTGGCATGACTTCCGACGCCGCTGCTGTTCTTTCTGAGCTCAAGGCAGTGCCGACGCTGGCGGAACTTTCGGCCACGTCTTTGCAGTGGCTGGGATCCCAGGTAAAGCTGCGGGACATCCCAGCAGGGCAGGCGCTCTTGATGCAGGATGCCTGGGGCAGCGTTGTTTATTTGATCCTATCTGGCTGGGTCAAGGTGCGGCGAGCTCTGCGGATCCACACCGCCGAAGGAACCTGGGACAGCGCCCAAACCCTAGCTCTACTCGGGCCCGGCGCCTGGGTAGGGGAAATGGCGGTGTTGGACGAAGCGCCCCGCTCGCGGGATGTGCTGGCCTTAACCTCGGTGCGGGCTGCCGGGATCCCAGCGGCAACTTTCAAGACGCTGATGCTGCAGGAGCCGCGCCTGTGCTACCAACTGGCTCGCAGCCTCTCCCGCCGTCTGCGCCTAGCGAATTTGCAGGCCGACCTGGAGCAACAGAGCCCTCCTGTGCGGGTGGTGCATGCGCTGGTGCAACTGGCGGAAGCCTTTGGCGAGAAGACTGAGCAGGGAGTGCGCATCATCTACCCGCCCCTCCAGGATTTGGCCGACCTCAGCCAGGTTAACCAGGAAACAGTGGCGGCAGTGCTGAACCGCTTGCAGCAGCAGGGGATCATTCAGCCCCTGCCAGACCAACAGTCTCTGCTCCTAATCCAGTACCCCAAACTCGTAAAAGCAGCCCGCCTGCTCTAGTTAGCTGGGGCTGCATCCAGGAAACTTGCTCCTTGCAAGCTGTGGTTTGCGAGAGCTTGCGCTAGCGGCAAGACCCGTGGCGCATTGGCTAGCTGGCAAGACCGCAGGCCCACTCTAGCCAAGCGGCATCCTCTTTCGAGAGACTGGCCTGGTGCAGGGCGTAAACCTGGCGGTGATACTCATCCAGCCAAGCCCGCTGTGCCGCGTCTAGGAGATCCCAATCGATCAAACGCCTGTCAAAAGGGATCCACGTCAGAGAGCGAAAGCCCATCCAGCCCTCTGGCTCGGGGAGGGCAACCACCTCGTAGAGGTTCTCCAGGCGAATCCCGCCCCAGCCTGGCTGGTAGTAACCTGGCTCGATGCTGGTGATCATGCCTACCTTGAAGGGGGTGCTGGCGCGGCGGTGGATCCCATTGGGCCCCTCGTGGACGTTCAAAAAGGCGCCGACGCCGTGGCCAGTGCCGTGGCCGTAGTCTAGCCCTGCCTGCCAGAGGCTGGAGCGGGCAATGCCATCCAAAGAGAGGCCGTAGGTATCGGGGGGGAAGATCTGGCGGGCGCAGTGAATGTGGGCTTTGAGCACCTCGGTGTAGCGCCGCTTGCACAAGGGATCCGCGGGTTGCGAGCCAATCCAGAGGGTGCGGGTAGCGTCGGTAGTGCCCCCCAGGTAGTGGGATCCCGAGTCCAACAAAAACAACTCGCCTGGCTGCAGCAGCTTCTGAGGATCCGGGGTGCCGTAGTGAACGATAGAGCTATTGGCCCCGGCCCCAGCGATGGTGTTAAAGCTCAGGCCCACCCAATCCCCTTCCTCGCGGTAGTGGGCCTCCAGGGTGGCTGCCACATCGGCTTCGCTGATGGGGATCCCTGCTTGGATCTGCCGGTCGATCCAGGCGAGCGTGCGGATCTTGGCCCGGCTGGCTTTGCGGTTGGCTAGCCGCATCTGCTCCAGCTCGGTGGGGTTTTTGACCGCCTTGAGGACATCCACGGGGTGATCCAGCTCGCGACAGGGGATCCCGTGCAGCAGCTCTTGCGTGCCCTGAGTGGTCTGCTTGGGATCCAATCCCACTGGCCCGTAGCGCTCGGCCCACTGGGGCAGGTGCTCCGGGTAAGCCTCGTAGGGCCAGAGCTCTACCTCCGCTTCGGCCAGCACTTGCCGAGCCGAGGGAGTAAGGCGCTCCAGATCTGTGAAGAGGGCAACCCTCTCCAGGGCAACCAGCGCGTAGGCGCGGAACACCGGGTTGTAGGGGATGTCAGAGCCACGCAGGTTCAATAGCCAGGCTACCTGGTCCAACTTGGTTAAGGGCAACAGGCCTACCCGCTTGCGTCGCATCTCCTGGCGCACCTGAGCCAGCTTGTCGCTGGGGGTGGCCCCGCAGAGCTGGGCAGGGACAGGATAGATGGGTTGCTCCAAAAGGGCTTGGCTAGATTCCTTGGCCAGCTTGTCCAGCGGGTTTTCGCAAACCGGCACCAGCAGCACTCCCCCGGCTTGGGCGTGGGCTTGTAACTGGCGGTAGGTGGCTACGGACACCGTAAAGGGATCCACCCCCAGGCGAAACCCAGATCCCAACTCCTCTACAATCTCCATCAGGCTGGGCTGATCCGGCAGACCGCCTTTGATCACCGTAAACAGGTTGGGATCCACTTCCCGCTCCGCCTGCTCGTGGTAGCGGGGATCCACCCACAGCCAAGCCCTGTCCCGGCTAATCAAAGCATCGCCCACCGAGCCAGTAAAACCCGTGATCCACTGCCGCCGCTTGCGATACTCCAGCAGGTACTCGTTGAGGTGCTCATCGGCGGAGGGCACCCAAAACCCATCCAAATTCTGTTCCTGTAAAAGCTGGCGCAGCTGCTGCAAACGGGCGGCAATCTCCAGGCGGGGCAAGGTTTGAGGCATGGCAGAGGCAACGGAAGAGTCCACGCTATCGGCCCTAGAGACCATGTTACAGACGTCCCCTTTCTCCTTGGGAAAGCTGAGCGAGAATTTCTAGCGCTCTTCGGGAAAGCCAGCCTCTCGCCAGGCGCGGATGCCGCCGTCCATCGAGAACACGCGGCGGTAGCCCATCTTCTGCAGGTTATCAGCTGCCAGGGCTGAACGAAACCCACCACCGCAATAGAGGACAATTTCTGCTTCTTTGTCTGGGATCACCTTCTCGATGTCCCGCTCAATAATGCCTTTGCTCAAGTGAATGGCGCCAGCAATGCGACCTGCCTGCCACTCCGATTCTTCCCGCACGTCGACTAGGTAGAAGGGATCCCCTTGCCGTTGTTTCTGCCTGACTTGCTCGACGGTCAGCTCTTGGATGCGGCTTTTGGCCTCGTTGACCAAAGCCAAGAAAGCAGGGGAGTGAGGGGACGCCATGGAACCTCGCCGATGCAACCCAATCTCCAGAATAAACCGGGCTTTAGGGGTGTGGATCTGCCGCTCGGCCAAGTTGGGCCGGATCCCTACCCGGACAGGCTAAACTAAGCGCAGACCTGCCCGCCGGAGGCCCACAGTTTGAGCTCTCGATCCGCCTTTTCCCAACTGCTCTGGCCCCTTGCCTTGAGTTTGAGCTGGGGGATCCCGCTTGCAGGCAAAGTGCTGGCCCAGACTCCCCCGCTGCGCCTAGAAAGCGGGCTGCAAAGGCAGGTTTCTGCCCCTGCGCCAGCGGCTCTGGTCGAGTGGCTGAACGAGCAAATAGCCGCGGCTAACCGACGGGACTTGCCGAAGGTGATGGCCGGCTACAGCCCCGACTTCCGCCACCGCGACGGGTTGGATCGGCAGGGGGTGGAAGAGGCCATTCGCAAGCTGTGGGACGCGCATCCTGAGCTGACCTACTCCGCCCAAATTGTCTCCTGGCGGCAGATAGGCCCTGAGATTGTAGCTGAGATTGCTAGCCAAGTGCAGGGATCCCAGGCTTCGGGGCGGGGGGAGTTTCAGGTAAAGGCTTCCGTCCTGGTGCGCAACCGCTACCGCCCGGATGCCGCCAATCCAGGACAACTGCTGCTGGTAGAGCAAGAAGTGCTGCGGGAGTCGAGCACGCTCACCTCCGGCTCAGCACCCCCCACCGTTACTTTCAAGCTGCCGGAGGTGGTCAAGCCGGGATCCACCTACTCGCTGCAGGCCATTGTGGCCGAGCCCCTCACCCAATCTTTGCTGTTGGGCGCTGTGGCGGAGCGGCCCGTTGCCGGAGCAAGCTACCTGGATGTCACTTCGTTTGCCCTCGAACCTCTGCAGGCGGGCGGGATCTTCCTGCAGGCGGATGCCCCCCCAGAAGCGGGTTCTGAGTGGATCTCGGTGATGCTGGTTAACCAAAGTGGCCTGGTTGTCGAGAGCCGGCGCCTTACCGTTCAACCCTAAAGAAAGGAACCCCAAGCAAGCCAGACTCCTGGCAGAAAGCCGAGGTGGCCGTCTGGATCCCTTTCCCTCAGGCCAGGGAGAGGAAGCCTAGAACACGACTGAGAACCAGGCAACGGCGTAGGATAGAAAAACGCCCTTTAGCCTGCTCAAGTTGCCGTGGACTACAAGAGTACCCTCAACCTGCCGCAGACTCAGTTTCCCATGCGGGCGGAGGCCGCTAAGAGAGAGCCCGCCATCCAGGCTTTTTGGCAGGAAGAACAGATCTACCAGCGTCTGTCGGAAACCAATCCGGGGGATCCCTTTGTCCTGCACGATGGGCCACCCTATGCCAATGGCGACATCCACATGGGCACCACCCTCAACAAGATCCTCAAGGACATCGTCAACAAGTACCACCTCCTGCGAGGACGCAAGGTGCGCTATGTACCTGGCTGGGACTGCCACGGCCTGCCCATCGAGCTGAAAGTGCTGCAAAGCCTCTCCCCCCAGGAGCGGCAGAGTCTCACCCCCCTGCAACTGCGGCAAAAGGCCAGAGAGTACGCCCTGCACTACGTCGACGTGCAGCGGGCCAGTTTTCAGCGGCTGGGGGTATGGGGAGATTGGGATCGGCCCTACCTGACCCTATCGCCGGAGTACGAGGCGGCCCAGATCGAGGTGTTCGGCCAGATGGTTCTCAAAGGCTACATCTACCGCGGCCTCAAGCCCGTCCACTGGAGCCCCAGCTCCCAGACGGCCCTGGCAGAAGCGGAGCTGGAATATCCCGACAACCACATCTCCCCCAGCATCTACGTGGCTTTTCCCCTGCAAAGCCTCAGCCCGGCGGCGCGGCCGGTTTTAGAGCCCTTCCTGCCAGGCCTGCGGGCGGCCATCTGGACGACTACCCCCTGGACGATCCCGGCCAACCTGGCTCTCTGCTTTAACCCCAAGCTTACCTATGCGGTGGTGGAGTCTCCCCGCTTTGGCCTGCTGCTCATTGCCGCCGCTCTGCGGCAGCGGCTGGAAAAAGTCCTGGAGACTCCCTTAGAGGTCAAGGCCACCCTGCCGGGATCCGCTTTGGAATACTGCCAGGGACGCCACCCCCTCTTTGACCGCCCTAGCCTCTGTGTTTTGGGAGACTATGTGACCACCGAGTCCGGCACCGGCATTGTCCACACGGCGCCGGGGCATGGGGAAGAAGACTTCAAGACTGGCCAAAAGTACGGCCTGCCCATCCTCAGCCCCGTGGACGAGCAGGGGAAGTTTACCGCAGAAGCCGGCCCCCAGTTTGCCGGGCTAGATGTCCTCTCCAAAGAACCGGAGACCAGCGGCAACCTGGCTGTGATTAAGGCTTTGCAGGCTGCCGGCGCCCTGCTCAAGGAGGAGCCCTACAGCCACAAATACCCCTACGACTGGCGCACCAAAGAACCCACCATCTTCCGGGCCACCGAGCAGTGGTTTGCGTCCGTAGCCGGCTTCCGGGAGCTGGCCCTGCAGGCCATCAAAACCGTGAAGTGGATCCCACCGGAAGGGGAAAACCGCATCACCGCCATGGTCAAGGAGCGCTCCGACTGGTGCATCTCCCGCCAGCGGGCCTGGGGGGTGCCCATCCCTGTTTTCTATGACGAGGAGACTGGCGAGGCTCTGCTGACTGCCGAAACCATTGACCACATCAAGGCCATCTTTGCCCAAGAGGGATCTGACGCTTGGTGGAAGCGCCCAGTAGAAGAATTGCTGCCGGAGCAGTACCGCCACAATGGCCGCACCTACCGCAAGGGCACGGACACCATGGATGTTTGGTTTGACTCCGGCTCTTCCTGGGCGGCGGTGGCCCAGGCGCGCGGGTTGGGCTACCCCGTGGATCTCTACCTGGAGGGTTCGGATCAGCACCGAGGTTGGTTCCAGTCCAGCTTGCTGACCTCAGTGGCCGTCAATGGCTGTGCCCCCTACAAGGCGGTGCTCACCCACGGCTTTGTGCTGGACGAAAAGGGCCAGAAGATGAGCAAGTCCTTGGGCAACGTCATCGATCCCCTGGTGCTCATCAATGGCGGCAGCGACCCTCAGACGGATCCCGCCTACGGGGCCGATGTGCTGCGACTGTGGGTTTCCAGCGTGGACTACTCCGGCGACGTGCCCCTGGGCAAGACTATCCTGGGGCAGATGGCAGATGTGTACCGCAAGATCCGCAACACAGCCCGCTTTCTGCTAGGCAACCTCTATGACTTTAACCCGGCCCAGGATGCCGTTCCCTTTGAAGCGTTGACCGAGTTGGATCGCTACCTCCTGCACCGCCTAAAGGAGGTGGGAGAGGAGATCACCGAAGCTTTTGACAGCTATCAGTTCTACCGCTTTTTCCAAGCGGTTCAGAACTTCTGCGTGGTGGATCTCTCCAACTTCTACTTGGACATTGGCAAGGATCGCCTCTACATCAGTCACGCCCGCAGCCTGCGGCGGCGGCAATGTCAGACGGTGCTGTCCCTGGTGCTGGAGAACTTGGCCAAGGCCATCGCCCCAGTGCTTTCCCACCTCGCAGAAGAGATCTGGAGTTACCTGCCCTACCCCAAGCCCACCCGTTCGGTGTTTGAAGGGGGCTGGATGCAACTGCCGGAGCAGTGGCGGGATCCCCAGCTAGCTGCCACTTGGGAAAAGCTGCGGGCAGTGCGGCAGGAGGTGAACAAGGCGCTGGAACAAGCGCGCACCGATAAGCTCATCGGCGCTTCCACCGAAGCCAAGCTCATCCTCAAGGTGGCGGATCCCCACCTGTACGCTCTTCTGGAAGAGCGGGCCGCCGAGCTGCGCTACCTGTTTATCACTTCCCAGGTGGAGCTCATCAAGGCAGAGACTGAGGCGGCGGAGCTGCAGGTTGTCGTTCAGCGGGCAGAGGGCAAAAAGTGCGTGCGCTGCTGGAGCTACTCTCCTCGGGTGGGGGAATTTGCCGAACATCCAGAGCTGTGTGAGCGCTGCGTAGCGGCCCTAGCTGGCGAGTTTTGACTACCTAACCAAAGACTGCGGCAGCCGCGAGTCCGACTCTCGCTCCAGGTCGCGGAAGAGAGGCGTACTGAGGTAGCGCTCGCCAAAGCTGGGCTGGATCATCACAATCAGCTTGCCGGCGTTTTCCGGTCGCCGCCCCACCTGGATAGCGGCAGCCAGGGCTGCCCCAGTGGAAATGCCGGAGAGGATCCCTTCTTCTCTGGCCAGGCGGCGGCTGTAGACCATGCTTTCTTCGTCGTCTACGGCAATCACCTCATCCAGGAGATCCCGCCGCAACACCTCCGGCACAAACCCTGCCCCGATGCCCTCGATGCGGTGAAAGCCGGGCCGTCCCCCGCTTAGAACCGCGCTTGCCTTGGGCTCGACGGCCACTAGCCGAATGGAAGGTTTCTTACTCTTGAGAAACTCGCCCGCCCCGGTAATGGTGCCGCCAGTGCCCACCCCCGCTACCAGGATGTCCACCTGGCCATCGGTGTCCTCCCAGATCTCGGGGCCGGTGGTGCGGGCGTGGATTTGGGGGTTGGCCGGATTGGTGAATTGGCCCAGCATGTAGGCATTGGGGGTGCGGCGCACGATCTCTTCCGCCTTCCAAATGGCCTCTCCCATGCCACCGGCGCTGCTGGCTAGATGCACCTCTGCCCCGTAGGCCTTCAACAGCAGCCGCCGCTCTAGGCTCATGCTCTCAGGCATGACAATGATGAGCCGGTAGCCCTTGGCCGCTGCCGCCATAGCTAAGCCAATGCCCGTGTTGCCGGAGGTGGGTTCCACCAAAATGGTCTTGCCGGGGGAAATTAAACCGGCTTGCTCAGCTGCCTCGATCATGCTGACGGCAATGCGGTCTTTTACCGAGGCTGCCGGGTTGAAGCTCTCCAGTTTAACCACAATCTCCGCCAGGCATCCCTCCGCCCGCGGGATCCGGTTGAGCCGCACCAACGGCGTGCGACCGATGAGTTGGGTGATGTTGTCGGCAATCCTCATGGGCAGGCAACCTCGAAAAGCGGGGCCTTTGTCCGATGCTAACCCTGCAGCGGGAGACATCCAGCGAAGTTTTGAAAAGACTCCAGCCAAGCCCTCTGGGAAAGCCATGATCTAGAGTGAGATCACACCGGAAGGACAGATCCCCTATGCACCTGAGTGAAATCACTCATCCCAACCAGCTCCGCAACCTAACCCTCAGCCAGTTGCGCAGCTTAGCCCGCCAGATCCGCGAAAAACACTTGCAAACGGCTGCCAACTCCCCAGTCGGCTGTCACCTAGGGCCAGGGTTGGGGGTGGTGGAGCTGACCTTGGCGCTCTACAAAACCCTTGACCTGGATCGCGACAAGGTTATTTGGGATGTGGGGCACCAAGCCTATGCCCACAAAATGCTCACCGGCAGGTATCACAACTTCCACACCATTCGCCAAAAGGGGGGGATCTCCGGCTACCTGAAGCGCAGCGAAAGCCGCTTCGACCACTTTGGGGCCGGCCACGCCTCCACCAGCATCTCGGCAGCCTTGGGTATGGCCATTGCCCGCGACCGGCGGGGGGAAAACTTCAAGGTGGTGGCCATCATCGGGGACGGCGCCCTGACCGGGGGCATGGCCTATGAGGCCATCAACCACGCCGGCCATTTGCCCAAGACCAACCTGATGGTGGTTCTCAACGACAACGGCATGTCGATTTCCCCCAATGTGGGGGCGATCCCGCGCTATTTAAACCGCCTGCGCCTCAGCCCGCCAGTGCAATTTTTGGCCGACAGCCTGGAGGAGCAACTAAAGAACCTGCCTCTAGTTGGCTCCAGTCTCAGCCCCGAAATTGAGCGCATGAAGGAGACGGTGAAGCTGGTTACTGCTGTGCAGAACAACAAGGCCGGCATCATCTTCGAGGAGCTGGGCTTTACCTACGTGGGGCCGGTGGACGGGCACAACCTGGCAGAGTTGTTGGATGCTTTTGAGTTGGCCCATGGCCTCTCTGGGCCCGTGCTGGTGCATGTGGCCACCGTCAAGGGCAAAGGCTACCCACCGGCAGAGGCTGAGCAGGTAAGCTATCACGCCCAATCCCGCTTCGACCTGGCCACCGGCAAACCCTATCCCCCCACCAAACCCACTCCCCCCAGCTACAGCAAGGTCTTCGGCCATACCCTTTGCAAACTGGCGGAGCGGGATCCCCGCATCATTGGCATCACGGCAGCTATGGACACCGGCACTGGCCTAGACAAGCTCAAGGAAAAACTGCCGGATCAGTTTGTGGATGTGGGGATCGCGGAGCAGCACGCGGTCACCTTGGCTGCTGGCATGGCCTGTGAGGGGATGCGGCCAGTGGTGGCCATTTACTCCACCTTCCTGCAGCGGGCCTACGACCAGATTATCCACGATGTCTGCCTCCAAAAGCTGCCAGTCTTTTTCTGCTTGGATCGGGCAGGCGTGGTTGGACCTGACGGCGCCACCCACCAGGGCATGTACGACATCGCCTATCTGCGCTGCATCCCCGAGATGGTGCTGATGGCCCCCAAAGACGAAGCGGAACTGCAGCGCATGGTGGTAACCGGGATCCAGTACACCCAAGGACCCATTGCCATGCGCTACCCGCGCGACTCTGGCGTTGGGGTGCCCTTGGCGGAAGATGGCTGGGAGCCCATTCCCATTGGCAAGGCGGAGGTGCTGCGCAGCGGCGGCGATGTGTTAGTCCTGGCCTATGGGTCGATGGTCTATCCCAGCTTGCAGGCCGCGGAGATCCTCAAAGAGCACGGCATCTCCACGACGGTAGTCAATGCCCGCTTTGCCAAGCCCCTGGATACAGAGCTAATCCTGCCCCTAGCCGAACAAAGCCGCCTGGTGGTGACGGTGGAAGAAGGCTGCCTCATGGGCGGGTTTGGCTCGGCAGTGGGGGAAGCCCTCCTGGATGCCGATATCCGGGTGCCTCTTTTGCGCCTGGGGGTGCCAGACATTTGGGTAGAACATGCTACCCGTGAAGAGTCTCTTGCAGACCTTGGCCTCAACAGTGTCGGTATTGCCGAGCGGATCCGAGCCAAGCTTGAGAAGCTGCAAAAGCCAGTGGCCGAGGGATCCCGGGCTACTCTCCTGCAAGACCCATCTGGCGGTTGAACCGGTCCACAGCAGCCTGCTGTAGGGCCTCCACCACTGCCCGCGTTCGCAGGAGAACTTGCACATCTCGCAGCAGGTTATCCCGCCACAGGTTCTCCCGCAGCACCTCTAGCCGGGCATAGCTGGGATCCAAGTGCACGGCTTTGGCCCCCAGTTCTTCCGCCCGCTGGGTTTGGCCGCGAACGTACAGGGCTGTAGCCAGGGCCAGGTAGGGCTCGGCCACCGCGTCGTTCATCTCGATGGTGCGTTCCCAGCGCTCGATGGCCGCCTCCAGATCCCCTTGCTCGTAGTCCACCAGGCCAAGGTTGTTCATAGCAGGCCAGTAGGCGGGATCCAACTCCAAGGTTTTCTCATATTCCCGCCGGGCGGGATCCCATTGGTCGAGCATGAGGTAGGCATTGCCCAGTTGAAAGCGGGCGTTGGGGTTATCCGGCTGCAAGGCAACAGCCCGTTCCAGGGCCTCGGCGGCGGCAAAGTAGCTGCCCTGCCGCAAGTAAGCCACTCCCAGGGAGTAGAGGACATCCCCATCCTGGGGAGCCAGAGCGCGGGCCCTTTGCAGCACCTGCACGGCCTGGGCAGAGTTCCCCAGCTCCAGATAGACGTTGCCCAAAGCGTAGAGCAGCTCGGAAGAGGTGGGCACCATGGCCACGGCCAGTTGCAGGCGGCGCAACGCCTCTTCGGTCTGGCCAAACTGGGCTAGCCGCAGCGCGTTGGTGGCTAGTTGCAGCCCCTGGGCCTGCATCAAGTCGCCATTGGGCAGGGGCACATGGAGCAAGACCTGAGCCCGCGCGGGATCCCCTCCCCCTACCCCCAAGACAAGGGCAAGGCCCACCGGCAAGGCTAGGCAAAACCGGAACGACAGCGACGGCATGATACCCACGCAAAACCAGGCCATGCCCATGTTAGCCGCAATCGCTGTTTGAAATGTCTGCTCTCGCCCCCTTGGCGCTTTATCAGCCCCAGTCGCTACCTGAGCCAGGTTTTGCTGCAGGAAACTAGAGACGTCGCCACCGCCGCCCAGACTGGGCCAGCAGGTCTTCGGCAGCCTTGGGCCCCCAGGTGCCGGCCTCATAGGTGTACAGCGGCGGCGCGGTATCATAGCCAGGTGGCGTCTCCCAGGCCGACAAAACGGGCGTTACCACCCGCCAGGCAGCTTCCACCTCGTCGGCGCGGGTAAACAGGGTGGGATCCCCCAGCAGGCAGTCCAACAGCAGGCGCTCGTAGGCATCTGGCGCGCTCGACCCAAAGGCTGTCCCGTAGCGAAAATCCATTTCCACCGAGCGGGTGCGGATCTCCGGCCCGGGCATCTTGGCCTCAAAACGCAAGGAGATGCCCTCGTTGGGCTGGAGGCGCAGCACCAGGATGTTGGGGCTCACCTCCCGCGTGGCCGAAGGAAAAAGGGATAGGGGCACCTGCTTAAAGTAGATGGCCACCTCGGAAACCTTCTTGGCTAGGCGCTTGCCCGTGCGCAGGTAAAAGGGCACCCCTTTCCACCGCCAGGTGTCGCATTCCAGCTTCAGGGCGGCATAGGTGGGGGTCTGCGAGTTGGGGTTGACATTGGGCTCTTGGCGATAGCCGGGCACTGGCCTGCCGCCAATCCAGCCGGGACCATACTGGGCCCGCACCGCTGCGGCTGCCACGTTGCGAGTGTCGGCCAGACGGGTGGCCTGCAGCACTTTGGTCTTTTCATTGCGCACCCCATCGCCGCGCAGCGAGACGGGCGGCTCCATGGCCGTCAGGCAATAGATCTGCATTAGGTGGTTCTGCACCATGTCCCGCAGGGCACCAGCAGCGTCGTAGTAGCCGGCCCGATCCTCCACCCCTACCGTTTCCGCCACCGTAATCTGCACATGGTCGATGTAGTTGCGGTTCCAGAGAGGCTCAAAGATGGCGTTGGCAAAGCGGAAGACCAGCAGGTTTTGCACCGTCTCTTTGCCCAGGTAGTGGTCGATGCGGTAGACCTGCTCTTCCTGACAGATGCGCTGCACAAGGCGGTTCAGCTCCTGGGCCGAGGTGAGGTCGTGGCCGAAGGGCTTTTCAATCACCACCCGCGTCCTGGTTGGATCCGCCAGCATCCCCGCTGCCCCCAACTGCTGGAGGGCCTGGGCATAGAAGTCCGGCGCCACCGCCAGGTAAAACACGCGGTTGCCACGGGTGCCCCGCTCTTCGTCCAATTCGCTGAGGAATTGCTTGAGGCGCAGGTAGCCCTCGGCATCGCCAATATCCAAGCGACAGTAAAACAGGCGGCTGGCAAAGTCTTGCCAGAGGGCTTCTGGCCCCAGATCTTGGGGGGCAAACTCCTTCAGGGCTGCCCGCATCTTGTCCCGATAGGCCTCGTGGCTCCAGTCGCGGCGAGCCACCCCCACCAAGGTAAACTCCGGCGGCAGCCGTCGCTGGACAAAGAGCCGGTAGTAGGCCGGGATCAGCTTGCGGGCCGCCAGATCCCCGGAAGCGCCAAACTGCACCAGAATGCAAGGATCCGGAATGCGCTCTTGGTTGAGGCCAACGCGCAAGGGGTTTTCCGCCAGGGCCACCATAGAGTCGGCTCAGCTTGGGTGGATAGGGAGAGAGGAGCTAGGGCTGCAGAGAACCTTCCAGACAGCGCAGCACCTCTTCCACGTTCTTGCGGCTGCCAATGATGAGGGGCACCCGTTGGTGGAGAGAGTGGGGCACGATGTCCAGGATGGCCTCGGTGCCAGTGGTAGCCACGCCTCCTGCTTGCTCGGCCAAAAACGCCAGCGGGTTGGCCTCATACATCAGCCGCAGCTTGCCCTCGGGTTTTTGCCGGGTGCCGGGGTAGAGGTATACCCCTCCCTGCAACAGGATGCGGTGAAAGTCAGCCACCAGAGCGCCGCTGTAGCGGGAGGTATAGCTGCCTTGGCGATGGGCGTAGCGGATGAAGTTTTGGATCCCCTCGCTCCACTGGCAGAAGTAGCCCTCGTTGAGGCTGTAGACGGAGCCACGTTCGGGAATGCGGATGTCGCTTTGGGAGAGGATGAACTCGCCCAAGCTGGGATCCAGCGTAAAGCTATGTACCCCCTTGCCGACGGAATAGACCAGTTGGGTGCTGGGGCCGTAGAGGATATAGCCAGCAGCCAGTTGCCGGCGGCCCGGCTGGAGGAGATCTTGGTGGTCAGCCTCAGGGCGATCCTCGAGGGGCTGAAGGACAGAGAAAATGGAGCCAACGCTGAGGTTGGCCTCGATATTGGAGGAGCCATCTAGGGGATCGACAAGCAGCGCCAGGCGGCTGAGGGAGCAGTTTTCCGGCAGGCGGGCCGGGGTTTTCATCTCTTCTGAGACCAGCCGACAGACTAGCCCTGTCTGCTCCAAAGCGCGGATGAAGGCCCGGTTGGCGTACTCGTCCATCCGCTGCTGTTCTTCCCCTTGGACATTGACGTTGCCGGTTACGCCCAGCGCTCCCTCGATGAGTCCTGCCTGGCTGAGGCGGCGGGCAATCATCTTGCCGGCCAGGGCAATGCGGTTCATTAGAGCACTGAAGTCCTGGGCCTCGGCGGTGAAGCTGCCAAACTGCTGCAAGACATGCCGGGAGAGGGTGAGCACATCCCGCGCCATCTCGCGTTCGGCGCTGCTGGGCATGACCGAGGGAGGAGAGCTGAGAACCATACGAGGCTTCCCCAAAGAAACGCCGAAACAAGGGATCCCTCGCCTCTAGCAAGGACTCTGTCCCGCTGACCCGATGGAGGCTGGGATCCCTTCTACTAGGTAGGCTGGCCGATTCTCGGCGCAGGTGCCGGGAACTTACAGAGTTGCTTCAGATTTGGCTGGCCTTGCCGGGCTTTTGCTTCGGCTGGGCTGGCAAAAACAGGGCTCTCCTCTAGTCCTTGATTCACTAGACAATCAGCCACTTTGTGGCATAACCAACCTCCTGCCTTGACGGAGATGGGCTGAGCTAGTAGGCTTGCGAGTACATCCTTTCTGGGAGGCACTTTGCCTAGGCTAAAGTTGGCTCCGTCTTTAGCCGGTGTGCCTTATGGGGGCAAGGAGCACCTACCTGCAGCAAGGCCTACGGCCCGCTATCGCGATCGCGGGGAAGTGACGCCTGTGGAGATCCCTCTGGCGGGGTGGTAGGGGTAAACTCTGCCACTAGCTACGGGTCGTGGAAGCAGGAAGAAAGCGTCAACCTGGAGCAAAAGTCCGCTTTTGTCCAGCGTTGTATAAGTCTTTCAGAGCGGTAGGATGGGTTCTACTTGTATCCCAGCGGGGGCTTGTCGTCCCGCTCTGTTCCATGATGGCCAACCCTCCTTCTCCACTGCGCAGCCAGGTTATCACCCAAGGGGTGCAGCGCTCCCCCAACCGCGCCATGCTCAGGGCAGTGGGCTTCCGCGATGAGGATTTCGGCAAGCCCATTGTCGGCATCGCCAATACCTACAGCACCATTACCCCCTGCAACATCGGGATCCAAGCCTTGGCCGAGCGGGCTGAAGCTGCCCTGAGGGAGGCCGGCTGCATGCCTCAGGTCTTCGGCACCATCACCATTAGCGACGGCATTTCCATGGGCACTGAGGGAATGAAGTACTCCCTGGTGTCGCGGGAGGTGATTGCCGATTCCATCGAGACGGTGGTCAACGGCCAGAGCATGGATGGCCTCTTGGCCATCGGCGGCTGCGACAAGAACATGCCGGGGGCGATGATCGCCATGGCCCGCCTTAACGTGCCCTCCATCTTCGTCTATGGCGGCACCATCAAGCCCGGCCACTACAATGGCCGCGACCTCACCATTGTCAGCGCCTTTGAAGCAGTAGGGGAGTACAGTGCTGGCCGCATCTCTGAGGAAGAGCTGCTGGCGGTAGAGCGCCACGCCTGCCCCGGTGCCGGATCCTGCGGCGGCATGTACACGGCCAACACCATGTCCAGCGCCTTTGAGGCTATGGGCATGAGCCTGCCCTATTCCTCCACCATGGCGGCAGAGGACGAAGAAAAAGCCGAAAGTGCCGCTCAATCGGCCAAAGTCTTGGCCGAGGCCATCAAAGCTAATATCCGGCCGCGGGACATCATCACCCGCCAGAGCATCGAGAACGCCATTTCGGTCATCATGGCCGTAGGGGGATCCACCAACGCCGTGCTCCACTTCCTGGCCATTGCCCACGCCGCAGAGGTGCCCCTGACGCTGGATGACTTTGAGACCATCCGCGCCCGCGTGCCTGTTCTCTGTGACCTCAAGCCCTCGGGCCGGTTTGTAACCACTGATCTGCACCGGGCCGGCGGGATCCCGCAAGTGATGAAGATCCTGCTCAACCACGGCTTGCTGCACGGCGACTGCCTCACCATCTCTGGACAAACAATTGCCGAAGTCCTGCGGGACGTGCCGGACGAGCCCAGCCCGGATCAAGAGGTGATTCGCCCCTGGCACAGCCCCCTTTACCCCCAAGGGCACATAGCCATCCTCAAAGGCAACCTTGCGCCCGAAGGGGCAGTGGCCAAGATCAGCGGCGTCAAGAATCCGAAGATCACGGGGCCAGCGCGGGTCTTCAACTCGGAAGAATCCTGTCTGGAGGCTATCCTCGCCGGCCAGATTCGACCAGGGGACGTAGTGGTGATCCGCTACGAGGGCCCTAAGGGCGGCCCTGGCATGCGGGAGATGCTCTCCCCCACTTCGGCCATCATCGGCGCTGGTCTAGGAGATAGCGTGGGGTTGATTACCGATGGCCGCTTCTCTGGCGGCACCTACGGCATGGTGGTGGGCCATGTGGCTCCTGAGGCCTACGTAGGCGGCCCCATTGCCCTTGTGGAAGAAGGGGATCTGATCACTATCGATGCCCCTGCTCGCCTCCTCCACCTGCATGTCAGCGAAGAGGAGCTGGCCAGCCGCCGCGCCCGCTGGGTTCCGCCCGAGCCCCGCTACAAACGAGGTACTCTAGCCAAGTATGCCAAGCTGGTCTCCAGCAGCAGCCTGGGGGCGGTGACCGATCTGAACTTGTGGGAGTGAACGGGAGGGGAGTTTGGGCTGCTGAGCCTTCCCCTGAGTACCGCCTCCCTCAAGAGCTCTCGCGGCTCAGCCTGCTGGAGTGAAGGGCCGCCAGCGGCTCCCATTGCTGGGCTTGCTGCTTAAGCCGCTTAATCAACTGCTTGCACACCACCTCGCACAGCTCAAAACAGACGGGATCTGCAATTTGGTAGTAGACACTCACGCCCTTGGGCTCGCGGCTGACGATCCCTGCCTGCGCCAGGATCTTGAGATGTTTGGAAACGTTGGCCTGGCCCATGCCAGTGGCCTCTAGGATTTGGGTGACGTTCTTGGGCCCCGAGCGCAACTGACACAGGATCTGCAGGCGGCTGGGCTCCGCCAAAACCTTGAAGTACTCCGCCACGCTGGTCAGCACTTCTGGCGTCAGGGTCAACTGGCGCTCGTCTTTGCCGCCTTTCGCGAGCTCGTCCCCATCCATAGACCGTCTTGAGGGCTGTGCTGGCTTGATTTTAACACTAAATGGTTATATAGTGTTTCCAGAGGCCCAAATTGCGTTCAGGTCTTTGCCAACAGACAGAAGGGTAACATGCTATTTCGCCAACTGTTCGACGCCGAGACGAGCACTTACACCTACTTAGTTGCAGACCCAAACGCCCGCGAGGCGGCGCTGGTGGATCCCGTATTGGAGCAGGTGGAGCGGGACTTGAAGTTAATTCGAGAGCTGGGTCTGACGTTGAAGTACTGTCTCGAGACCCACGTTCACGCCGACCACATCACCGGCACGGGCAAGCTGCGCGAGTTGACCGGCTGCCAAGGGGTGGTGCCAGTCCAGGCCAAAGCCCAATGTGCCGACCACTTCATTGGCCATGGGGAAACGCTGCAGGTGGGATCCATCACCATCGAGGCCATCGCCACCCTGGGCCACACCGACAGCCACATGAGCTATCGCGTCCATGGGGATCGCGTTCTCACCGGAGACTCCTTGCTCATTCGCGGCTGTGGGCGCACGGATTTCCAAAGTGGAGATCCCGGCCTGATGTACGACCACGTTACGCAGCACCTGTTTACCCTGCCAGACGAGACGCTGGTCTATCCCGGCCACGACTACCGTGGGCACACCGTCTCCACCATTGGCGAAGAGAAGCGCTGGAACCCCCGCTTTGTGGATCTACAGACGGGCAAGCTGCGTTCGCGGGAGAGCTTCATCGCCCTGATGAACAGCCTCAACCTGCCTCAGCCCAAAAAGATCCAGGAAGCAGTGCCGGCCAACGAGCAGTGCGGCCAAGTGGCAGCCGCGGTTTAGTGGGGCAAACCCTCTTGGGTGGGAGAGCCTGGCTGTAAAGCCTGCGGGGCTAGCTAGACTTCTCTGAGCCGGCTGGTCAGAAATGGGAGGGTTGAGAGTGGATCCAGAAAGTCTCTATGAGAAGGATTTCTATGCTTGGACTCAGCAACAAGCTCAATTTCTGCGGGAGCGGGCTTGGGAGAAGCTAGACCTGCCCCATTTGATTGAGGAGATGGAATCGTTGGGCAGGCAACAGCGGCAAGAGCTGCGCAACCGGCTGGGGGTTTTGGTGGGGCACCTCCTGAAATGGGAGTATCAGCCGCAGGCTAGATCGGTAAGCTGGCTGCTCACCCTACAGGTGCAGCGGCAGGAAGTTCTGGATCTGCTGGAGGAAAGCCCAAGCCTGAGGCCCTATTTGCCGGAGGCCATCGCCAAGTCTTACCTGAGGGCGCTCCAGCTAGCCCTGGAAGAGACCAAGCTGCCCAGAAAGACTTTTCCCAAGACGTGTCCTTACGCTCCCGAGCAAATCCTGGATAGCCAGTTTTACCCTGGCGAGCCCAGCAGGTTGCTTGAGGAAGAAGGTTAGTTACCCGAGGAGGAAACCAATGACTGTAGCCCGACAAAATCCTACGCCTTCCGCTCAGCAGGAACGGGATCCCCGTCTCAAGGAGATCGACGCCCTGACCTTAAAGCAGTGGCTGGATCAAGGGCGGGTACAGCTCATCGACGTGCGGGAGCCGGGAGAATATGCCGATGAGCGGATCCCGGGGGCGATCAACATGCCTCTTTCTACCTTTGACCCGGCCAGGGTGCCGGCCTCGACGCCGGAAAAACCGGTAGTGTTGCAGTGTCGCATGGGCAGTCGCTCCATCCGCGCTGCCTGTCAGTTGCTAGACCACGGCTGGCCGGAGGTGCTTAGTCTAAAAGGCGGGATTGAGGCTTGGAAGGCTGCCAAGCTGCCCACCACCCGCACCCGCAACGCGCCCATTTCGCTAATGCGGCAGGTGCAAATTGCGGCGGGATCCCTGGTGCTCACCGGAACCTTGCTGGGAGCCTTTGTCCATCCGGCCTGGCTGGTGTTGAGCGGCTTTGTGGGAGCTGGGCTGGTGTTTGCCGGGATCACCAACACCTGTGGTCTGGCGCTGCTTTTGGCCCGCATGCCCTGGAACCGAGGTCAGGCCCTATGAGCGGGATCCCTTCCCCCCAGAGAATCCTGGCGCGCTACCTGCCCTTTACCAGGGATTCCTTGTGGTGGCTTCGGTATCGGCCAGAGGATCTGCCAGGGGATCTCATGGCCGGACTGGTTACAGCCCTTCTCCTAGTGCCCCAGAGCATGGCCTATGCGCTGCTGGCCGGGCTGCCTCCCCAGACAGGTCTCTACGCCGCTATCCTGCCGGTCATCGCCTACGGCTTTCTAGGATCCAGCCGGGCTTTGTCGGTGGGGCCGGTGGCCATCATCTCCTTGCTGGTGGCATCGGGCTTGGAGCCGCTGGCTGAGCCGAGCAGCCCGGAGTATGGCCGGCTGGCGCTGGGCTTGGCTCTAGAAGCGGGCCTGATCCAGGTAGGGGTAGGGCTACTGCGGCTGGGGTTTTTGGCCAATTTCTTGAGCCGCTCGGTGGTAACGGCCTTTGGCAGCGCCGCAGCCCTAATCATCGCCTTCAGCCAGCTCCGCCATCTGTTGGGGGTGAAGATCGCCAACACCGAGTCCTTCTGGCTGCTGCTGCAACGGCTTTGGCAGAGCCTGGAGGGGGTAAACTGGGTCACTCTGGGGCTGGGGCTGTTGGCCATCACCCTCTTGGTGTACGCCCAGCAGAAGCTCCCCGCTCAACTGCGCCGCTGGGGGATCCCACCCCTCTGGGGCCTACTTCTCACCAAGGGCGCGCCGCTGGGAGCCGTCTTCGTGACCACGCTGCTGGTGTGGGGGTTGAACCTCTCGGAAAGAGCAGGAGTGGCGGTGGTGGGATCCATTCCGGCGGGTTTGCCCCCCCTGACCTTCCCTTGGCTGAGCTGGCCAGAGTGGCGAGCTTTGCTGCCCACAGCCTTGGCCATTAGCTTGGTGGGCTTTACAGAAAGCTATGCGGTAGGTCAGTCGCTGGCCAGCCAGCGGCGGCAGAAAGTGGATCCCAACCAGGATCTAGTGGCCCTGGGGGTGGCCAACCTGGCCGCAGCCACAAGTGGTGGCTACCCCGTAACCGGCGGGATCAGCCGCTCAGTAGTTAACTTTCAGGCCGGGGCCAACAGCGGCCTGGCTTCGGTGGTGACGGGATCCCTGATAGCCCTGGCGGTGAGCTGGCTGATGCCTCTGTTTACCTTCCTGCCCCAGACGACCCTAGCAGCTATTGTGCTGGTGGCAGTGCTGGGACTGGTGGATTTTCACCCCTTGCTGCAGAGCTGGCGCTACGACCGCGGCGATGCCTTGGTTTGGTTGGCTACCTTTGCCGGCGTGCTGGGGATCGGGGTGGAGCCGGGGATTGGGCTGGGAGTGCTGGTGTCTATCCTCCTCTTCCTCTGGCGGGCCAGCCGTCCCCACATCGCCATTGTCGGCCAGGTGCCTGGCACCGAGCACTACCGCAACGCGCTGCGGCATGAGGTGCTTACCGATCCGCGCATCCTGGCAGTGCGGGTGGATGAAAGCCTGTTTTTTGCCAACGCCGCCTACCTGCAGGAGTATCTGCTGCAAGAGGTGGCAGCGCGGCCAGCAGTGGAACAGGTGCTGCTGGTGGCCAGCGCCATTAACTTCATCGACGGCAGCGCTTTGGAGGTGCTGACTCAGTTGGTGGAACGTCTGCGCCAAATGGGGGTGGGCTTTGCCCTGGCCGAGGTGAAGGGGCCGGTGATGGATCGCCTCAAAATGGCGGGGTTTGTGGAGAAAGTGGGCGCCGAGCGCTTCTTCTTGTCCACCCACCAGGCGATGCAGGCTCTCAAATCCCAGGTGACCTCTATGCCGGCAGCCGCTGCCGGATGAGCACAATCGGCGTTTGCTCTGCCGCATTGCCCGCCGGGTTCTTGCGCAGAGCCTGCTCCACCAGCTCCCGCTCCACACCTGGGCTGGCCGCCAAGACGTTGACTTCGCCCAGGTCGTTGGCATCCACAATGGCCACCTCGTAGCCGGTCTGGGCGTGGAGCTCGGCCACCAGCTTGGCTGGATCCCGCGGTCCCAAGACAATGAACTGGTCATAGGGGGGCAAGGTGCCGGTGACATCGTCGATGAGATCCGCCTGCTCCCCCGCTAGGGCATAGAACACCCCTGGGATCCCCAGCAGCTTAGCCAGGGATCCCGCCACAAAGGCCCCCAGTACTCGCCAGGCCCCCGAACAGTCAATGAGCGTCTGCATCCCGTAGCAGCTTGAGAGACTGGTCTTGGAGGGGAAGAAGTAGCACAGGGTGCGGGCCAGCCAGCCGGGCTGCACCTGCAGGGGATGGCGAAAGTTGCCCTGCACAATGGCTACAGCACTCTCGGAAAGGGCCACGACATCGCCGGGTTGGAAGTGGGGGCCCACGTAGCGCCGCAACACCTCAGCCAGGTCATCGCTGGGGGTGAGCAGATGGGTGGGAATGGCAGCCCAACTCACCGGCCCCTGCTGCTGCCAGCACAGCTCCGCCAAGGGATCCACTTCCTGCAGCGGCAAGATGAGGTGGCTAGTCTTGAGGGTACGCCGCTGCCGCCCGTACTGGACGTAGTCCAGCTCCAGCCAGGCCGAGCGCAAATCTGCCAGTCCTTCCCCCCCTAGTTCAATCTCGACTTCTAGGCCAGTCTGGCTTTGGGGGGTGATGATGTAAGCCTGCCAGTAGTTGTCTTGGCGAGGAGGCAAGTCGGGGTGACGGGAGCGGAGGCGAATTTGGGTATGGATCCCCTCGACGGAGCTGGTGCTGAGCAGATGCAGTCGCGGCTCCACCTGGGCCAAGGTGACCTCAAAAAGGGGGTTGAGATTGCGGGCCACGAAGTCAGCCTGGATGAGCCAGCGGTCGGGGCTGAGGCGGTTGAGGCGCCAGCTCTGCGGCTCCACCACCAAGCAGTCGGCGGGGCGGGTTCTCAGCCAGTACAGCAACGTCCCCCCGCTCAAGAGCAGGCCGGCCGCCACCTGGATCCAGGCCGAGGGATCCCACAGCCAACGCCCGATCCCCCAGAAGCTCAAGAGCACCCCACCCAGTACCCCGGCCACCACACCTCGGCTCACTATCCGGATTGTTGCCATCAGGATCCCACTCCTTCGTTAAGCCCTGCTAAAGCCTCTCCCTTCCTTCAAGTTCGCTCCCTAGACTACAGGTACCGGCCAAGCCCTAGCCCTCCTACCGGGAAACCGAAAGCAAGCTGTAGCAGAATCTCTACCCACATTTCCATCTCAAACACTTAGACTGCAAATAGGTTGCATTCTTTGGTTGCCATGGCCCAGAAACAGTGGTTCAAAAGCTTTGACGACATGATCCAGGGATCCAAAACTCCCATTCTGGTGGATTTTTACGCCACCTGGTGTGGTCCCTGTCAGGTAATGGCGCAGGTGTTGGAGCAGGTGAAGCCCCAGGTGGGGGACGCCATTGCTTTCGTGAAGGTAGATATAGACAAGTACCCCAACATTGCCGCTCGCTGGGGGATCTACGCCGTGCCGACCCTCATCTTGTTCAAGGACGGGAGGCCGGTTGACCGCATCGAGGGACTGCTGCAGCCTCGCGCCTTGGTGGAGCGGTTGCGGGCGCAGGTCAATCTGTCGGTAGGCTAGGTCCCGGCCGACGGCTACTTCCTGGATAGGCAGCGGGGGCGGCACTAGGTCTTTGCCAGGGCTTGAGGGCTATTTGGGTGTGCCAGTTCTACACGTCCACCTGCCGGGAGAGGTGCCCTACCGCAAAGCCTGGGCTTGGCAACGGACCAGACTGACCCAGATGATCCGCAATCCCCAGCTACCGGATGGGCTACTGTTGCTGACCCACCCGCCGGTGTACACCCTGGGGGCAGGGGCTGATCCCAAGTTTCTCAAAAGCCTCCCTGGACAGATAGGATCTCCGGACACTCAGCCAGAGTCCCCTGCTACTGGAGGGCCGGAAATCCTGCGGGTGGAGCGGGGCGGCGAAGTGACCTACCACGGGCCAGGGCAGTGGGTGGGGTATGCAATCCTCAACCTCAAACGCCACTGTCTGGATATCCACTGGTACCTACGCCAACTGGAGCAGGTGGTCATCGAGACTGTGGCTTACTTTGGCTTGAGGGGGGAGCGGATCCCTGGCCTAACGGGGGTTTGGGTGGAAGGGCACAAAGTGGCCGCCATTGGCATCAAGGTCTCCCGCTGGATCACCTACCACGGCTTTGCCCTCAACGTTTGTCCAGATCTGGCTGCCTTCGAGGCCATCGTGCCCTGTGGGATCCCTGACCGACCTGTGGGATCCCTGGTGCAGTTTTGTCCGGAGGTGACGATGGCTGCTGTGGCCCCAATGCTGGTGAAGTCTTTTTGTGAAGTCTTCGGGCTGCAGGCCCAGGCAGTTTCCCTAGAGGAGTGGCTGGGGGGCAAGGAAGAAAGCTGAACTTAGCCGGTTGCTTACTCCACCCCTAATTGGCGCAGCAGTTGCTGAATGATGGTTTGAACGGCAAAGTTGCCGCTTTTGGAAAAGAGAGCCAACGCCTGGCGAAAGTCGGCCATAGCGGCCTCTCGCTTCCCCATTTGCAGGTGGGCTATGCCACGGCTGAAGTAGGCTTCCGGGATCCCCGGATCCAACTGGATGGCCCGCTCGGCATCGACCAGAGCTTCTTGGGGCTGGCGCAAGGAGTTGTAAACGTAGCTGCGGTTCACGTAGGCCGGCGCATAGGTGGGATCCAACTGCACTGCTCGATCCAGATCTGCCAAAGCCGCCACCGGATCCCCCCGCAACAACTTGAGGGATCCCTGCCAGTTGAACTCAGAAGCCGTTTTTGGGCCTGAAGTGCTCTCAGCAGGAGTTGGTCAAGAGAGAGCAGGGGCAGCAGCCAAGAATGCTGTTAGGAAACTGATCAGGGCCACCCTTCCCAATCGACGCTTCATTGGCTCTGCACTGCTAAGGATCCCAAGCCACTCCAGCATAAACTGTCGGCAAGAGGGGCAACTCTTGAACCTCAATTGGACTTAAAAGGAAAGCTTCTGGAATAGATGAGAAACGGGTAGGGCAAATCCTGGAATGACTTCTTCACCCTCGAGAAGATCTACCGATTTGAGGAGACGATCGGGCTCTTCAGAGCTGCGATACACCAGGATGTAGTGCTCAATGGGGTGGACGAGCCAAACCAGGCGGCTGCCATTTTCAAAGTACTCCACCAGCTTGTCATGAATTTCTTCGATTGTATTGCCGGAAGAGAGCACTTCAACAGCCAGATCGGGGGCACCCTCTAAAAATCCTGTGGGCAGTTCGGTCATGCCCTGCAAGCGTTCTTTGGCAAAAAAAGAAATGTCAGGGGAGCGCCAATTGCCACTCTTCATCTTAAAAGCAGTGCTGGAATCTAAAACGACTCCCAGCTTCTTGGACAAAACGTAGGGGGCTAAAGCCGCTAATAGGAGACTGCAGACATAACCATGGAGTGCCCCTGCACTTCCCATATCAATTGGCTTTCCATCAACAACTTCATAGCGATGCCCCTCTTTGGACAACGCCATGAAGGCTTCCGCTGTCCAAGATCTTCCTTCCTGGGTTAGCGCAGCTCCAAGGGTCATCTGCAAACTCCCTGTTGCTTCTAGGTCAATTTCCCGCTCTTAAACAGTCTGGCGGCAGCGTAGGTCAAAGCTGCGGGGATAACTCAAGCGGGGAGGCCAAACGCTAGAATAGCTTGGCTTATCCTATCGTACTGACGGAAAAGGCACCTTGATCGAGCGCTACACTCTGCCGGAAATGGGCCAAGTCTGGTCCACCGCCCACAAGCTCCAAACCTGGCTGCAGGTAGAACTGGCCGTTTGTGAAGCCCAGGCGGAGCTGGGGCGGATCCCTCAAGAGGCCCTGCAGGAGATCAAAGCCAAAGCCGCCTTTGACCCAGCACGGGTTTTGGAAATTGAGGCGGAAGTGAAGCACGACGTCATCGCCTTCTTGACCAATCTCAACGAGCACGTGGGTGAGGCGGGACGTTACATCCACCTAGGCCTGACCAGCTCGGATGTGTTGGATACAGCCCTGGCCCTGCAGCTAGTGGCCTCTGTGGAGCTCCTGCAAGCTCGCCTAGCGGATCTCATCGCTGCGCTGCGTGAGCAAGCTCGGCAACACCGCTACACCCTCATGATTGGCCGCACCCACGGCGTCCATGCTGAGCCCATCACCTTTGGCTTCAAGCTGGCCGGCTGGCTAGCCGAGTGCCTACGCCACCAGGAGCGCCTGGCGCGCCTGCGGGAAGTGGTGGCGGTGGGCAAGATCTCTGGGGCTGTGGGCACCTACGCCAATGTGCCCCCCCAGGTGGAGCAGTTGGCCTGCGCCCGCTTGGGCCTCAAGCCGGATACGGTCTCAACCCAGGTGATTTCTCGGGATCGCCACGCTGAGTATGTGCAGACTTTGGCCTTGATTGGGTCTTCCCTGGAGCGCTTTGCCACCGAGATCCGCCACCTGCAGCGGACGGAGGTGTTGGAGGCCGAAGAGTACTTTGCCCCCGGCCAAAAAGGGTCCTCCGCCATGCCTCACAAGCGCAACCCCATCAAAGCCGAACAATTGACAGGGATCGCCCGCCTGCTAAGGGGGTACGCCCTCTCGGCCCTGGAAAACATCCCCCTCTGGCATGAGCGGGACATCTCCCACAGCTCGGTGGAGCGGGTGATCCTGCCCGATGCTTCCATTCTCTGCCACTATTTGCTGGTCAACATGGCGGATCTGGTGCGCCACTTGCAGGTTTACCCTGCCAACATGGAGCGCAACCTCACCCTCTACGGCGGTGTTGTCTTCAGCCAGCAGGTGCTTTTGGCTTTAGTGGAAAAGGGCTTGAGCCGTGAGGAAGCCTACTGTCTTGTCCAAGAGAATGCTCACCGCGCCTGGAACCAGCCTGGCGGGGATTTCCGCGCCAATTTGCTGGCAGATCCCCGGGTGATGGCTCACCTGAGCGAGGCGGAGTTGCAGGCCTGCTTCGACCCGCAGCGGCACCTTACCCACCTAGACGAGATCTTTGCCCGCCTAGGCATTTGAGGATCCCCTATGGTTTGGCAGCGGCAGCACGTTTTGGGCCTGGCGGATTTTACTCCGGAAGAATACCAGATCGTTTTGCGAACCGCCGCCAGCTTTCAGGAAGTGTTGACCCGGCGGCTGCCCAAGGTGCCCACCCTGCAGGGAAAGGTGGTAGTGACGCTGTTTTTCGAGCCTTCCACCCGCACCCGCAGCAGCTTTGAGCTGGCGGCCAAGCGCCTGTCAGCCGATGTGCTCAACTTTTCCCCCGGCACTTCTTCCCTGGCCAAGGGGGAAACCATTCTGGATACAGTTCGCACCTTCTTGGCCATGGGCTCCGACGTGCTCATCGTCCGCCACGCCCAGGCCGGGGTGCCGCTGCAGTTGGCCGCCGAGATCGACCGGCGCGGATCCCATACGGGGGTGTTGAATGCGGGAGACGGCCTGCACGAACACCCCACTCAAGGGCTGCTGGATTTGTTTACCCTCTGTAGCCATCTGGATCCCCAGCGGCCTCGCCTCGAGCTGCTCCAGGGGGTGAAAGTGGCCATTGTCGGCGACATCCTCCACTCGCGGGTGGCTCGCTCCAACATCTACGCCCTGGTGGCTGCTGGCGCAGACGTCCACCTGGCCGGCCCACCTACCCTGCTGCCGAAAGACTTTGCTCAGTTTGTGCCCGGCCATACCCTGCCAGTGCACTGGCAGTTGGAGCCAGCCCTGGAAGGAGCCCGCTTTGTCATTGCCCTGCGCTTGCAGCAAGAGCGGATGAGCGAATTCCTCCTCCCCAGCTTGCAGGAATACCACCACCTTTTCGGCCTCACCCGGCAGCGGCTGCGCCTGTGCCACCCAGAAGTAAGGGTCTTACACCCCGGTCCGGTTAACCGCGGCGTCGAACTCAGTTCTGAGGTGATGGAGGACCCCGACCTCAACCTCATCGAGCGGCAGGTTGCCCACGGCGTGGCGGTGCGCATGGCGCTGCTGTACCTGATGGGGGGCGGGCGGATCCCAGCCTAGAGCCCAGCTCTACCGCTAGTCTGGCTTGCTGGCGGCTCCTTGTTGGTAATGATGGGATCAAGACCTTACCCCTAGAGAGGATCCCTATGGCCATTGTCGCCGCTGAAAAGCTGCAGGGCTTGCTCTCGGAGCTGGCCGACATTGAAACCATTACTGATCCGTCAGAAGTGGCCAAGTTGTCCCTGGACTTTTACCACTACAGCCCTGTGCTCAGCCGGCAGTTGAGCGACAAGCGAGGGGATGTGGTGGTGCGCCCAGCAAACGAACAAGAGGTCAAGCGAGTGGCAGCAGCCTGTGCCAAGTGGCGGCTTCCTCTCACCGTACGGGGCGCGGGCACTGGCAACTACGGCCAGTGCATTCCCCTAGCTGGCGGCGTGATCCTAGAGATGAGCAAGCTCAATCAGGTGATCTGGGCCAAGCCGGGGCTAGCGCGGGTGCAGGCAGGGATCAAGCTGGCTGCAATTGACAAACACACCCGCGAGATGGGTTGGGAGATCCGCATGGCTCCTTCCACCTACCGCACAGCCACCATCGGCGGCTTCATTGCCGGGGGCAGCGGCGGCATTGGCTCCGTTACCTACGGCCAACTGCTGGATCGAGGAAACATTCTAGGACTGCGGGTGGTGACGGTGGAGGAAGAGCCGCGGATCCTGGAGCTGCGGGGAGACGACGTGTTCAAAGTCAGCCACGCCTGGGGCCTCACCGGGATCATCACCGAGGTGGAGATCCCCCTGGCGCCGGCTTACCCGTGGGCAGAGCTGATTGTAGCCTTCCCTCCTGAGGGGGGGTTTATGCCCTGCGCCCGGTTTGGCCAGGCTCTAGCCGCTGCCGATGGCATCCTAAAAAAACTCATCAGCCTGCATGCTTGGCCGATCCCCAGCTATTTCGCGCTGCTACGGAGTTATTTGCCGGAGGGATCTGCTGTAGCCCTGTTGATGGTGGCCGAATGCAGCCTGGAGCCGCTGCTAGAGCTCATCCGGGAGCATGGCGGCCAGGTGGTCTACAACAAAACGGCCCAGGAGGCCGCCAAAGGGATCTCGCTGGGGGAATTTTCCTGGAACCACACCACTCTGCACTGCCGCAGCGTGGATCCCAATTTGACCTATCTGCAGTCGATTTTCCCGCCTGACCGGGAGCTGAAGCTGGTGCAGCATCTGTACGAGCACTTTGGCGACGAAGTGCTGATGCACTTGGAAATGATTCGCCTTGGGGGACAGGCCATCCCCGTGGGTCTCCAAATTGTCCGCTTTACCACCGAAGAGCGGCTCAACGAGATCATGCGCTACCACGAGGCCCAGGGAGTGTTCATCGCCAACCCCCACACCTTCATCCTCGAAGAGGGAGGCCGCAAGGTGATGGATCCGCGCCAGGTCCGTTTCAAAGAAGAGGTGGATCCCTATGGGCTGCTCAACCCGGGCAAGACGCGCACCTGGCAAGGCCGAGCCTCTGCTTAAAAGGGGGAAGGCAGATGCTGGGGCAATAGCAGCAGCAAGGGCGGGAGAAACAGCCAAGCCGCCACCGCCACAGAAGCCAGCGCTGCCACCAACACTGCCCCAGCAGCACAGTCTTTGGCAACTTCTGCCAGCAGGTGATAGCGACTGCCCAAGGTGAGATCCACCACTGCTTCTAGGGCAGTATTCACCAGCTCGAGAGCCATCACCAGACCACTGGTCAGGCTGATCAAGGCCATCTCCACGGCGCTCAACCGCAGGGCCAGGCCCAAGCCAAAGGCCAACACCGCTGCCAGGAGGTGGATGCGAAAGTTGCGCTGGGTGCGAACGGCGTACAGCAAGCCCCTGCCCGCATAGTAAAAACTCTTGCCCAGGTTGGTGGCCACGCACCAAGAAAGGGGGCGCCGCCAGGGATCCTCCCTTGGAGACTCAACCGGGGCCATAGAATCATCTGCCCAGCGCAGGGGCGAGGGAAAGCGACTAGGGCTGTCGGCCATGAGCCACCTCCAAATCTTCTTGGATGGCAGCAAGCAGGTTTTGCTGTTGCTGTAGCATGCGCTGTAGGGAAAGTTCATCGGGGTGATCCCACCCCAGAAGATGCAGCAGCCCGTGACTGGCCAGCCAGGCCAGCTCGTGGGACAGTGAGTGTCCTTGCGCCTTGGCCTGGGCGCAGGCGGTAGGCACAGAAATCACAATATCCCCCAGTAGACGCACTCCTGTTAGCTTCTGCACCTCCACAGGAGCAGCCATTTCCTCAGCGGCAAAGGCCAGCACATCGGTGGGGGCGTCGATGTGACGAAACTCGCGGTTGAGCTGGCGAATGCGTTCGTCGGAAGTAAGGCAGAGGCTGAGTTCGCAGGGATCCGTCACCCCCAGCTTACCCAACCAAACCTCAAACCAACGTCGCCAAGTGGCCTCCTCAATGGGGCTGGGGACCTGCAGCTCCAGGTACAGATCCAGAAACCCCTCCATGCAGCTCTCGCTCACACCATGCCCCCTATTCTACTGGCTTGCTCAAGTTAAGCTCGGCTTGGGAGCTGGGGCTGCCTTCCTCTGTTCGACAAGCTGCGCCAGCGCTTGCCGTAGCCGGTTTTCCAACCTCTGTTGGCTATCGTTAAACAACTCCGCCGGGAACAGATCCCCAGCAATGCCGACGGCCCAGGCCCCTGCCCGCAAGTACTCCGCAGCATTGGCTAGGGTAACCCCGCCGGTTGGGATCAAAGGCAGGGATCCCAGCACTGGCTGGAGGTGGCGCAAGTAGCGGGGTCCTCCCAGGCTTTCTGCTGGAAACACCTTCACTGCCGCTGCCCCTGCTTGCCAAGCTCTCCAGATCTCGCTGGGGGTGAGCGCACCGGCAACAATGGGCAGCCCCACCTCCTGGCCCCAGCAGATGAGGTTCTCGTCGGTGAAGGGGCAAACACAAAACTGGGCTCCTGCCTGCCAAGCTTGCTCTGCCATCTGCCGATTGAAGACACTGCCCACTCCTATCCAACACTGCGGGTGCTCCCGTCGCAGGTGGCTAACTAGCTGCAAATACTGGGGAACTTGCGTGGTGATTTCGATGTGGCGGATCCCGGCTCGGATGGCCAGAGTGGCCCCCGCCAGGGCTTGGGCGTGGCTGGCCAAGAGGCGAATCACGGCAATCAAGGGCTGCTGCCATAAGTCAAGTAGCCAGAGGTGCTGTGACCCATTCCTGAAACTGCGTTCAGAACTCTCGAAGGCCATCTTTTGCAGTTGCCCAGCTTAGGTCTACCACCATTTTCTGCACTGGAGCCCGGTTTTGCCTTACCAGCCAGTAGCCTGACAGGTCGCAAACGAACGCCCTTGGTATCTTGCCCTTGGTATCTTTAGGGGCGGTAGCTGCTGAGAGTGGGGGGAGCGATGAGTCTCAGGAGGAAGGCAAGCAGCCTAAAGGCATGGGCAATCCTGGGGTTGCTGGCCCTCCTGCTGTGGGAAGGATGGATGAGGGTTGCTCCATCGCAGGCGCAGAGTGTCCACCAACTGCAACAGCGGCAGCAGCACATCCAACAGCAAATCCAGCGCACCCAGCGCCGTCTTGGGGAGCTGCGCCAAGCCGAAGAAGAAGCCCGCCGCCGCATGGGATCCCTGCAGCGAAACCTTCAACAGACCGAAGTTAGCCTGCGGGACAACCAATACCGGCTGGAGCAAGCCCAGAAAGGGCTAGAGCAAGCGCAGCAAGAGCTGCAGGAGCTGGAAGAGCGCCTGAGACGGCAGCAACGGGGTACGGCTGCCCGCTTACGCTACATGCAGCGGCAGGGAGCTGAACAGTGGTGGGCTTTGCTGCTCACCAGCCGTGACCTCAACGAGTTTTTTGACCGCCGCCACCAATTGCAACTGTTGATCGAGGCGGATCGGCAGTTAATCCAAAAGCTGCAGGCGATGGCCAAGGAGGTGGAGCAACAGCGCATTGCCCTGGAGGCGCAGCGCAACGAGATCTCCCTAATCCTGCAGGAGCTGGCGGCCCAGAAAAACCAACTGCAGCAGCAGGCTGCCCTCCAAGAGCAGCTCATAAGCCGCTTGGCCAAAGAGCGTGCTGCCTACGAGGCAGCCCAACGGCGTCTGGAAGCCGACTCCCAACAGCTGACCCGTCTCATCCAATACCTGATCGCCCAACAGGCTCAGCAGCGAGGGGGCAGGGATCCTGTTCAGGGAACAGGCCGGCTGATCCCACCGGTGCACGGGCCGATCACCAGCGGCTTCGGCTGGCGGGTTCACCCCATCTATGGCATCCGCCGCTTCCACACCGGGATCGATTTTGGTGTGCCCACTGGCACCCCCGTGAGAGCGTCAGACCGAGGCACCGTCATCTACGCCGGCTGGTACGGCGGCTACGGCTACACGGTCATTGTCAACCACGGCGGCGGTATCACGACCCTCTACGCCCACAACAGCCGCATCACCGCAGGGGTAGGCCAAAAGGTTCAGCGCGGGCAAGTCATGGCTGCTTCCGGCTCCACTGGCCTTTCCACCGGCCCCCACGTTCACTTTGAGGTGCGAGTCAACGGCCAGCCGGTCGATCCCCGCCGCTATCTGTAGAGCAACGCTTCTGCCGGCAGGGGCTGCAGGGATCCCGCCTGCAAAAGCCAGCGCACATCGGCAATAGCAGACAGCTCCTCTGGGTCGTGGGAAACCACCAGCACCGTCCAAGTGGATTTCAGCCGGGCCAACAGCTCGATCACCTGCTGTCGCACCGACCAATCTAGCCCCGCTGTCGGCTCATCCAGCAGCAGCAACAGGGGGCCGCGAACAAGCTGCACCGCCAAGGCCAGGCGCCGCTGTTGCCCGCCACTGAGACGGTTGGGGGAGCTCTGGAGAGGGATCCCTTCTAGTCCCACTTGTTTGAGGGCGTTCTCAACTTCCTTTGGGGTCAGCTCCGGGTGGCCAAAGCGCATCTCTTCCAGCACCGTCAGGCCACAGAAGTGCCGCTCAGGAAACTGAAACACCAGCCCTGCCAGGCTGCGCAGCTGCTGAGGAGAGAGCTCTGTTCCTCCCCAGGCAATCCGCCCGCGTGTGGGCCGCGCCAAGCCGGCCAAAATTTCCAGCAGGGTGCTTTTGCCAGCCCCACTTTTGCCCACAATCAGCCCCAACTGGTTCAAGCCCAGCTCAAAGGAGAGGTCGCGAAGAATCGGCTGGGGAAGGGCTGCCGGATGGTAGAAAAGGTGCTGCACCTGCAACATGGGCACCTGAGCTGGAAGAGTTGAAGACTAAAGCCATTCTTCTAGGCGCCCAAGTTGATCCCGGAAGCCATAGGTGAGTTCGCGGTACCACTCCCGCAGCTCAAATTGATCCACAGCCCGGCGCAAAGCTTCTTGCGACCGCTCGATTGGGCGCAGGGCGGCAGGCGGGATCCCTTCTTGGGCAGCCCATTGTTCAAACAGAGCTAGCTCCGTTTGCAGGTAGAGAATAAGATTGGCCACATCCTGAGGATGGGGGTAGTGAGTGGCATCTGGCATAGAGGACTTAACCAGCGGAACTAGCTCCATTTTGGCCAAGAATCCACTCTGCTGCCGCCCAAACCCAGCAAGATTCGGGAGGAGGTTTTCTCCGCCCCTGCCTACTTCCGCGAGATAATACAAGGGAAAACGCTCACTGCTGTCACTCATGACCCAAAAGCTTTTGTTCGTGTGTCTGGGCAACATCTGCCGTTCTCCCGCTGCTGAGGGAATCACCAACTACTTGCTGCGCAGCAGCGGCTACGAAGAAGCCATCCTTTGTGACTCGGCAGGGACAGCCGCCTATCACATTGGCAGCCCACCGGATCGGCGCATGCGCCAGGTTGCCCAGCGCTACGGGCTAGAGCTGCAGGGCCGGGCCCGCCAAATCCATCCTCTGGATCTGCGGGAGTTCGACTTGATCCTGGCCATGGATCGGCAAAATTACCGAGATATCCTGAGCCTAGATCCCCAGAGGAAATACGCCGAGAAGGTGCGCCTAATCTGCAGCTACTGTCGTTCTCACACCGATGAAGAAGTTCCAGACCCGTACTATGGGGGCGAGGCTGGATTTCACTATGTCATCGAGCTACTTTGGGATGCCTGCAGCGGTCTCCTAGAGTCGCTAATCCCTGGGATCCAATGCCCGCCGTTGCCAACCCAGCCTTCCCAGCCTTCTGCATCCCCTCCTGCTGCATAGACAGGCCTGCTAGGTAAGCCCTAGAATAGTCGGTTAATGCCTAGAAGCTTCTCTACAACAACTAGCCCCTAGCAGAAAACTCTTTCCCAGCCGGAAGTGTACTTTTTGTAAGGGTGGAGCTATGACCTTTCCCACAGCAACTTTGGGTTACCCCCGAATTGGTAAAAATCGTGAGCTGAAGAAGGCGCTGGAGTCCTTTTGGAGTCAAAAATCTGACGCAACTAGTCTCCACCAAAGCCTGCAACAGGTGATGTTGGCCAACTGGCAAACCCAGAAAGATGCAGGTATTGACCATATCGGCATTGGGGACACTTCTCTCTATGACTTAGTTCTGGACTGGATTGTATTTTTGGGACTGATCCCCAAGCGGTTTCGCCACTTGTCGGGTCTCGATCAGTACTTTGCCATGGCCCGAGGGAACGAGAATATCCCGGCCCTGGAAATGACCAAGTGGTTTGATACCAACTACCATTACCTAGTGCCAGAGATCGATGAGGATACTCAACCTAAAGCGGATTTTTCTAGTTTCCTGGAAGTAGTTAACCAAGCACAAAGCCTTCTGGGACAAAGAGCTGTTCCCATCATTCTTAGCCCCGTAACCCTACTTTGCCTGAGTCGCCTCAAGGGAAGTTTGCAAGAGCATTTGCATCGTTTACTGCCCTTGTATGCTGAGTTGCTGAGGCAGCTCGCTGCCCGTGGCATTACTGAAGTGCAGTTCCACGAGCCAATCTTAGTTACAAGCCGAGCAGAAGCCCTAAGAGAAGCAATTACAACCACGTATACCCAATTGGCCACTGCGGAGGTTCCAATTCACCTTGTAACCTATTTTGACGACTTGGGGAATACCTATCCCTGGGTTGTGGAATTGCCAGTGGCAGGCATTGGTCTAGATTTTACGCGGGGGAACAATTTAGAACTTCTGCAGACATATGGCTTTCCCCGGAGCAAGCAATTGGGCGTGGGTCTGGTTGATGCGCGCAACGTCTGGAAAATTCGTCCCCAGCGGGTGCTTTCTATCCTAGAGAGCATCCAAAAGGTTACCACCAATTTGCGAATTCAGCCTTCTGCGTCCTTGCAATTTGTGCCCTATGATGCCCGACGGGAAACCCACCTGCCCACTCCTCTGCGTCAAGTGCTGAGTTTTGCAGAACAGAAGCTAGAGGAAGTTGTCCTCCTGGCCCAGGGAGGTTCAGCAGCCCAAGAGCAACTGGCTGTCATTGAAGCCCAGTGGCAGGAATTTGCCCAGTTTAGCCCCCCAAATCCAACTGTACGGGAGCGAGTTCGCCAGATAACCCCCCAAAGCCTGGAGCGTGCTCTACCCTACGACCAACGCCGCCCTCTGCAGCCTCAACTGCCCTTTTTGCCCACCACCACCATTGGCTCGTTTCCCCAAACTGAGGAAGTACGCCAACTGCGGGTCAAGCGCAAACGTGGCGAGATCACTCAGGCGGAGTACGAAGCAGCCATTGACGCGGAAATTGCCCGTTGCATCCGGTGGCAGGAGGAGGTGGGGCTAGACGTTTTGGTGCACGGGGAATTTGAGCGCACCGATATGGTGGAGTTTTTCGGGCAACAGCTAGAAGGCTTTGCCTTTACAGAACACGGCTGGGTGCAGAGCTACGGTAGCCGCTGCGTACGTCCACCCATTATCTATGGTGACGTGGCGCGCCGCCAGCCCATGACGGTGCGGGAGTTTCGTGTGGCCCAATCCCTGACTTCGAAAATTGTAAAAGGGATGTTAACAGGGCCCGTAACCCTATTGAACTGGTCTTTTGCACGGGACGATCTCCCAAGACGGGAGCAGGCAATGCAAATTGCTTTGGCATTGCGGGATGAGGTGGCTGACCTGGAGGCTGCAGGCGCCAAGATGGTGCAAATTGATGAGCCAGCCCTGCGGGAGGGTCTACCCCTAAAGCAAGAACGTTGGGACGAATACTTATCTTGGGCGGTAGACGCTTTTCGCTTGACTGCAGGCGTTGCTAAGCCGGAAACCCAAATTCACACTCACATGTGTTACTCAGAGTTTGGTGACATCATGCCCCACATTCAGCGCTTGGATGCAGATGTACTGTCCATTGAAAATAGCCGCAGCAACAACGAAACCCTGCGACAAATTGCGGAGGCAGGCTACCAACATCAAGTGGGGAATGGAGTTTACGACGTCCACAGCCCAGTAGTACCTACTGTAGATCAGATTGTTCAACAACTGAAGACCGCTATGGAGCTTCTGCCACTGCAGCAAATCTGGGTAAATCCTGACTGTGGACTGAAAACCCGCCGCTGGGAGGAGGTCATCCCTGCTTTGAAGAACATGGTGGCAGCAGCAAAAACGCTGCGGGAAGAAATCTCTTCCTCAGCCCAGTAAAACAACTTGCCGACATAGAGAGAAGGCGGTGGTGGCAAGCTAGAAAGTTCTGCTACAGGCCACTACACCGCCTCTACTTTAGTTGGCAAGTGCTAACGGTGGGTGTTCTCCCGGCGCTAGCTTGATAGGCTACCACTTAAGCAGGTTAAATCTCTCCATATCAATGGTGGCGCGATTGCGGTAGATCCCGAGCACAATGGCCAAGCCTACAGCGGCCTCAGCAGCCGCCACGGTGATGACAAACACCGAGAACACCTGGCCGCGAATCAGAGCTGAATCGACAAAGTTGGAGAAGGCCATAAAGTTGAGGTTCACCGCATTGAGCATCAGCTCAATGGACATCAGCACCCGAATGGCATTGCGGCTAACGATCAACCCATAGATGCCAATACAAAAGAGGATCGCTGCTACTACCAAGAAAAACTGCAGTTGCAACATCGCAAGAGACTCCGATGGGTAGAGAGGGGTATGAGACCAGCTCTAACGGGTGCTCACTAGCTCTGCTTGCCGTTCTGACTCCGATTCAAGCTGGGGCCGGGCCCGCTCCAGCAAGCTAAGATCCCCTTCTCCGGCTTGGGGAACGACAAACTCTCGACGCGCCAGCACAATGGCCCCGATCAACGCCATCAGCAGCAGAACGGAGGCCAGCTCAAACGGCAACAGATAATCGCTAAAGAAATGCCCCCCGATCACCATAGCGCTGCTTAGAGGCTGGATTGGCTGCAGAGGCCAAGGAGTGTTGAAGGCCATCACCGTAAGCAGGGCAAACAGACCCAAACACACTGCCGCTGTCACTCCATTGCGCAGCCAGCCCAGCTTCAGAGGGGCAAAGGTGTAGCGCCGGTTCACCAGCATAATGGCAAACAGGATCAGTACGTTGACGGCGCCGACGTAGATCAAAACTTGGGCGGCGGCCACAAAATCGGCATTCAAGAGAAGGTACAGCCCAGCTATGCTCAGGAAAACGCCCCCCAAGAGAAAGCCGGAATAGACGATGTTAGGGGCCCAAACCACTCCCAGGGCAAAGCCAATGGCCATTGCCGAGAGCACCCCAAAGCTAACCAGTTGTACGCCTTCTGCAAGGGTCATGGGATCTTCTCTATCGCTGCTCCCTTACCACTGTACTGCCCTGGCGGATTTAAGAGAAGCCCGACTCCTTTTTCAGATCGATAGAGAAATCTCTAGAGTTGAGTCTCACCAACTGCCGCCCGCTCCGCCACCTCCGCTGCTACCGCCCCCGAAGTCTGAATCTCCACCTGAATCTCCACCGAAGTCTGAATCTGTGTCTGTGTCGCTGAGCTCGGGGATGACCACCTCTCGCTCGCTGCGGTACCCGCAGATAGGACAGCTCAGGATTTCCAGCTTCAAGCCGCTAGAGGAATAGGTGGCTTCCCTGAGAACCTGGGTGGTGAGGTCAAGGGTGAGAGCTTGACACCGGAGGCAATAGAGGTGGCGATAAAATGCATTCTCGCGAACAACCACAGCTGCCCCCTGACAGCTAGGGCAAAACCAGCCGTAGTAGCTGGCTCTGCCCCGGCTTTTGGCCAAGCGATCTCCCGGGGAGAGGCACGTATCGAGAACTTGCGCCTGGATGGGGCGCATGGGTCGACCGCAGCTTTGGCAGACCACGGGCTGAAAGGGGATCCCCCGCTTCTGGCACAGGGTGCCGTCGGTCACCACAGCCGCCAGGAGGGGCAGCGTCAGCACCAGCCAGTTGCCACTGGCCGACATCAGGAAGAGGCCAAGGCAAAGGGAGCCGGAATAGAGAAACAGTCGAATGGGATCGCTCTGGAGCGAAGAGAGAGCAGCCGCCTCTTGAGTTCGACGGGTCAGGGGGATAGCTCGTCTTGTCCCTCGCTCGGCCTTTAGGTAGACCGGCAAGCGGGAGCGCTGCCACCCCACCCCTAGGATGATGATCCCCAATAGCAGCAGGATCCCTTCCAGGGAGCTTTGGGCAACAGCCAGGGATCCCGCTCCAACCGCTTGAGGAACGGTTGCAGGGGAAAGAGAGGTGGAAGCCTGCTGCCCCTGCAGGGCTGAGGCCAACTGCCGTACTCCCGCTAGGGTGCCGCCGTCGAAGTCTCCGGCGCGAAACCTGGGCAGGATTTGCTGGTCGATAATCTGCTGAACCTGGCTGTCGGGGAGGAGGGTGGTCAAGCCTCTGCCTGTCTCAATCTCTATCCGCCGATCTCCTACCGAGACGAGGAACAACACGCCGTTGTTGCGGCCAGCCTTGCCAATGCCCCAGTAGTTGAATAGTTGCGTAGTGAACGCTTTCGGTGTGGCATATCCCTGGGTATTGGGTACCGTAACCACCGCCATCTCGGCACCGGTGCGCTGCTCAAGCTGGGTGATAAGGCGGTTCAGCTCGTTTTCGGTGCTGCTGCTGAGGATGTTGGCGGTATCGGAAACCCACCCTCCATACTGACGGCGGGGGTTGGGCACTTGTTCAAGGGTAATGGCCCAAGCGGGCTGCGGCAGTAGGAAAATGCCTAGCAAAACTGCCGCCCAAACTTTTGGCATGGCCTACCTGGCTGAGCGCTGCCTTGGTTTTAGCACAGCTATTGGGGATGGAGAGGGTAGCAGTCTCTTGCTGCTTTGCCTTTGGTGTTTGTCGACACAAAAAATAGCGCTGGGACGAGTCTTGGCTTTCCTCTTTTCGCAGGGGAAAGAGGCTAGAGCTCTAAGCAAGGGAAAATCTTCTTCGGTCTAGCTGCAAAGCCTTCCGGATTTTTCTGCACAACTCTTTTTCAGCAAGAGTCAAGCTATTTCTTGCTCCCTCGATGGTTGATTAGAAACCAGAAACTAAGCCAGCAGTGAGGGCCAGGCTTCTTCTTGCCATTCCACCTCAAAGCACTCCTGGGCCATGCGGAGAAAATGCTCAATCAACTCAGGGATCCCTGGCGCCCTTGGGCAAAGGTCGTACACGCCAATCACCTGCGAGCCGGGCAGGTACTGTTCCCAGAGCGCTAGATTGGGCCGCAACAGGAGGGATCCCTGTTGCAAGATCCCCCAAGGCTGCCACAGTTGGGCGTTGCCCATGAGCTTTTTGCCTCGCCAGCTCAAGTCAGCGCGGGTACGGGAGGCAAAGCAACTGATTTTATTGCGGTAGCCTGGATTTGGGGTTGGGCGGTTCTGACCATCCGTCCGGCTGGGAGCAGAAACAGGCGGATCCACTTCAACGCCCAGCGCGGCCAGCCCCTGAACCCAAAAGCGGCAGCAGAAGTCGTACACGCAGGCTCGCTGCAAACGGGGTAGGCGAGCTTGGAGGTAAGAGAGGGGCAGCACCAAGCTGTAGGTGAGCTCTGCCCCCTCTTCAGCCGCCTGATGCAACACCGCCCTTCCCCCCGTGGGCCGGCGCACCACTGGGATCCCTGGCGGGGGCTCCCAAACCTGATGCCTGCCTAGAGAAAGGGTGAGCCGATCCCAGCCATAAAAGCGCAAGTAGGGCTTGGGGACGTGGCGCAGCCGCTGCAAAAGCCAAAAGTCCTGTTCCATTTGCCAGTTGCCAGCGGCCACGCGATAGGGCAGCCAAGAGCCCTGGGATCCCATCTCAAGCAGGCGGAAACTCTGCTCGGAGCGGCTCGTCGTACTCGTCGGCCAGGCTGGCCACAATGGTAATGGCGCGGGAAATTTCGCCCGCTGTGATCCCTTCTAGGGTGCGGTAATGGTTTAACACCACCTGGTTGTTCCAGATGCAAAAGCGCGCTTCCAGAGTGTCGCTCCAGTTCTTCTCCAGCAGCTTCCGCATGAGCTTAGCCGGCTCCGCCACCGGCAGAGAGAGAACGGGAGACCACACCAACAGGGTATCTTCGGGGGATTCGCCGCTCAGGTGGACGAACACTTCCACGGTGCCGTAGGTGAATTTCCAGGTGTGCCCCTGCTCGTGGTTTTCGTAGGCGGCATCTTCTTTGAGGCTGGAAACCACTGCCGAGACTATTTCAACGTAGCGAGGGGGCTCTTCCACTAGTCCTGGAAAAACCTCTGAGGAACGTTCGATGAGCGGCTCGCTGTAGGCCATGGCCTTTTTCCCTACTCCCTGTCAACCACCTTAACTATACTCCCTAGGAGTCTGAGCTCCTAGCCGGATCCGGCTTGCGCCAGAATGGAGCTGCTTTGGGTTAACTGCAAGCGCGATGGCAACTGCATCTAGCCCATCCCAGAAAGCTATTGGTATTGTGGGAGCCTTGCCAGAAGAAGTGGCCATGCTCACCCAGGCCATGGAAACCCATTCCGTCCATACCTACTTGGGGCGGCAGTTCCATCAGGGATCCCTAGCTGGGCAGCCGGTGGTGGTGGTTCAAGGGGGGGTGGGCAAAGTGCGGGCGGCAACTACGGCAGCTCTGCTGGTGGCCCATTTCCCCATCGGGGGAATCATCTTTACCGGCGTGGCCGGCGCCTTGGCCGATCATCTCCAGATGGGAGATGTGGTGCTGGCCCATGCCGCCATCGAGCACGATTTTGGCACTGGCCGCCCAGAGGGCTTTGTCTTGGGGATCGACTTCATCCCCGAGTTGCGCCATCCTCTAGCCGAGGCCGATAGGGCCCTCTACGACCTGATTGTGCCTCAGCTGGAGCGGATCCCTCTCCACCCTCTGCAGGGACGGCAACCGGCCATCCACCAAGGTCTAGTAGCCACCGGCGATGTATTTGTGGCCGACGCCAACCTACGGCGCCAAATTCGCGAGCGCACCGGGGCCCTGGTGGTGGAGATGGAAGGAGCGGCAGTGGTGCGGGTGGCGCAAGAAGCTGGGATCCCTTGTCTGCTGGTGCGATCGGTCAGCGATGTAGGAAGCGATACCGATTTTCTAACTTTTTTTCAGACAGCGGCTCTCAACTCGGCAGCGGTGGTTCACAGCGTTTTGCAAAGCTTGCCTCCTCCGCTCTGAAAGACTTATACAACTCCGGAAAAAAGCGGACTTTTGCTCCAGAACGACCCGTAGCTAGCAGCAGAGCCCACCTTCACTACCCCACTAGTCCACAGGCGTCACTTCCCGTCGAGCTGACGAGAGTTGCTCCTTGCTCTTGATCGAGCACACAGGCTGAAGACGGAGCTAACTTTCGCCTAGGCAGAGTGCCTACCCGAAGAAATGGATCTGCTCGCCTACTAGCCTAGCTAATCCACGTGGAGGCAGAAGGTGCGTTGGCGAGGATGCACAGCATGCCCCAAAGTGGCCTCCGGCCCGCTACGCGAACGGATGGAGTTCAAGTCGAGGACTAGAGGAAAGTCCTCATCAATCTAGCTGTAGGGAGGAAGCGCCGCCCGCCAACAGAGGTTACTAATCCTACTCCGGTACAAGCGAGACGGAGTCCTCAACACCCCTGACCTTAGCCCTAGGGTAGCTTGCCGTAATCCTTACCCGAAAAAAACCTTAGCCCCTGCTCTTAAACAGGGGCTCCCTCTAAGCTAAGTCGGAGCGAAAGGATTTGAACCTTCGACCCCCACTACCCCAAAGTGGTGCGCTACCAAGCTGCGCTACGCCCCGACGCACCTGTACCAGAGATCCTCTCTGGAGGTGCTCTACTAAGCTAGCACTAGAAACTGGATCTTGGCAAGAGTTCCCCCCCGGCTGCCAAATCCTGCAAGGGACATGCTAGCCTGGTTAGGCTGTCAAAATCCCACACGCCTGAACCACCGGGTGCCCTTAACTGGGATCTGTTCAGGCGGAGGCTAACCCGTAGGAGATAACTGAACCATGGGCATTGTCACTTTGCCTCAACTGTTGGAGGCTGGAGTTCACTTCGGTCACAAGGCCAGCAGCTGGAACCCCAAGATGCGGCCCTACATTTTTGCTGAGCGCAACGGCATCCACATCATTGACTTGGTGCAGACAGCCCGCTACCTCAATGAAGCCTATGAATACGTGCGGGAGGGTGCCGAGAAGGGCTGGCGCTTTCTATTTGTCGGCACCAAGCGGCAAGCTGCTGGGATCATTGCCCACGAAGCCACCCGCTGTGGCAGCTACTACGTCAATCAGCGCTGGCTGGGGGGCATGCTCACCAACTGGGCCACGATGAGAACCCGTATTGATCGCCTCAAAGAAATCGAAGAGATGCAAAACAGTGGCCTGCTCGACCGCTTGCCCAAACAAGAAGCAGGCCGCCTAAGGCGTGAGTTGGCCAAGCTGGAGAAGTACCTAGGCGGCATCAAGACCATGCGCCGGCTCCCCGACGCTGTGATTATCGTCGATCAGCGGCGCGAAGCCAACGCCGTCCGAGAATGCATCAAGCTTAAGATCCCCATCATCTCCCTCCTAGATACCAACTGTGACCCTGACCTCAGCGACGTCTTCATCCCCGCTAATGACGATGCCATTCGAGCGATCAAGCTGATTGTAGGCAAGCTGGCCGATGCCATCTACGAGGGGCGGCATGGGCAGCTCGACACCGTCGAAGAGGAAGAGTACGACTACGAGGGGGCTGTGGATCTAGAAGAAGACATTCTGGAAGACCTGGGAGACGAAGGGGAGGCCGACGAGGGCGAGTAGCCCCAAAGGGATCCCAGACCCCCCCTGGCATTCCCTTGCCTCCTTTCTGCCCCATACCCTTGGGGAGCTAGGTTTAGAATTATTTCCCAGGGGAGCGGCTGCGGAGCTTC
>NZ_JANSHU010000001.1:282541-302314 GCF_047461755.1 Synechococcus sp. R65.1
CCATATCCTTTACTTTAGCTGAGGAACTCTCATGAGCGACACCAAGACCAGTGTCAAAATCGATCCCCAACTTGTCAAAAAACTGCGCGAAGAAACAGGCGCAGGCATGATGGATTGCAAAAAGGCCCTGGAAGAAGCTGGCGGCGACAGGGAGAAGGCTATCGTCTTGCTGCGCCAGAGGGGCTTAGCAGGAGCAGCCAAGAAGGCTGGCCGCATCACCGCTGAGGGAGTTGTCGATAGCTACATCCACTTCGGCAACCGGATTGGCGTTTTGGTAGAGGTCAACTGCGAGACCGACTTTGTAGCCCGCAACGAAGAGTTTAGAAAGCTGGTTCAGGACATCGCTAAGCAAATTGCCGCCTGCCAAAACGTGGAGTACGTCAGCATTGACCAGATCCCTCCTGAAGTGGTGGAGCGGGAGAAGGCCATCGAGATGGGCAAAGAGGATCTGGCTAGCAAGCCCGAGCATGTGCGGGAAAAAATTATCCAAGGTCGCCTTGAAAAGCGCCTGAAAGAGCTATCTCTAATGGATCAGCCCTTCATCAAAGATCCCTCGATCACCGTAGAGGAATTGGTCAAGCAACACATCGCCAAGCTGGGAGAAAACATCCGGGTGCGGCGGTTTGCTCGCTTTGTCTTGGGAGAAGGAATTGAGAAAGAAAAGACGGATTTTGCCGCTGAGGTGGCTGCCCAGGCAGGTCTGAATCCAGCCGAGCCCCAGCCGACACCAGCGGAGACAGCTCCTCCCGAGCCCGCTGCAGGGGCTGCTGAGCCCGCAGCCGCCGAGGGCAAGCCTGCCAAGAAGGGCTCTACCAAGAAGAAATAGCCTCAGCCCAACTTTAGCCGCTAACCTTGGCGCGCTGGGATCCGACGGCCTTTTCCTGTTCCCGCCATGAGCTACGTTTTGCGCAATGCGCTGATCCCCACTGCTAGCGGCTACGAGACGACAGATGTCCGCATTGAAGGGGAGCAAATCGCCGCTATCGGCAAGGGGTTGTTGGCAGGGGCGCCAGGCAGCGTGGAACTGAACGCTGACAACAAGCTCCTGCTGCCGGGCTTTGTTAACGCCCACACCCATTCTTCCGAGCTGTGGCAGCGAGGGATCATCCCGCCCTACCCGCTGGAACTTTGGCTAGCGCAACTGCACGAGTACGCGCCGCCGGATCCAGAGAAGGTTTATCTCAGCGCCCTGGCGACGGCGGTGGAAACTCTGCTTAGCGGCGGCACGACCGTAGTGGATCACCTGATCCTCATTCCCGGCCAGGAGCTGGCCACTGTTGAGGCAGCCGTGCGGGCCTATCGGGAGGTCGGGATCCGCGCCTTCATTGGTCCGCTGCTTCAGGATCAGGCTCTCCCCGCTTGCCTGCCGGGTGGAGAAGGGGGGTCGGCAGCCTATCCCCTCTCTACCGCCGAGGTGTTGGCCATGCTGGAAGAGGCAGTTCAAAAGTATCACCGGCCTGAGGAAGGCATCAGCCTAATGGTGGCCCCCACCGGCATCCAACTCTGCTCCGACCAGCTGTTCGAAGGCTGTGCTGAGCTCAGCCAGAAGTACAACCTGCCTCGCCACGCCCACCTCTTGGAAACCCGCGCCCAGCAACTGCTGGCCCAGGAAAAGTACGGCTGTAGTGCTGTGGAGCATCTGGAGCGCCTGGGCTACCTAGACCGAAAAACTTCCCTAGCCCACTGCGTTTGGCTGACTGCAAGCGATATCGAGATCTTGGCCCGTGCAGGCTCGACGGTTGTTCACAACCCCTTAAGCAACCTGCGCCTGGGCAGCGGCATTGCCCCTATCTTGAAATACCGTCAAGCGGGGGTCAACGTGGCCTTTGGCTGCGATGGAGCGGCCAGTAACGACTCCCAGGATCTCCTAGAGGCGATCAAAATCGGCACCATCCTGCACAACGTCACCGATCCCGACTACCGGCACTGGATCTCCCCCCGCGAGAGCGTTGAAATGGCCTCCCGTGGTGGGGCCATCGGCCTGGGGCTGGGGGACAAGCTGGGATCTCTGGAAGTGGGCAAGCAGGCTGACCTGGTGCTCTATGATCTCACCCAACTGTCGCTGCTACCTCGCACGGATCCCATTGGGCTACTGGTGCTGGGCCGGCCCACCCAAGCAGTCCACAGCGTCTGGATCAGGGGAAAACAAGTGGTGGCCGATGGCGAAGTAACGACGGTGGATGTAGCCAAGCTGCGGCAGGAGCTATTTCGACACAGCTCCTGGGATCCCTTCCGCCGCTCTCAGCAGGCAGCCCAGCTGGAGGCCCGCTACCGTCAGGTGATGGGTTTGCCGGGGTAGCCATGGCGGGGATCCCTGGGGAGTCAGAGATGGACTGGGCCAAAGCCACCGAGCAGGTGAAGCAACAGGCGCGGGCGCTGGGCTTTGACAAAGTCGGCATTGCCAGCGCGGCAAACCCTCCTGATTGGGCAGGTCTACGGGCCTGGCTGGCTGCCGGTATGGCTGCCGACATGGCCTGGATGGCGGATCCGCGGCGCCAGAATCTGGAGCTGGTGCTGCCGGGGGTACAATCCCTAATCTGTGTGGCCCTCAATTACTACACTCCCACCCCCCACAGCCGGGATCCGGCCAAAGGCAAGATCTCCCGCTACGCCTGGGGGCGAGATTATCACCGCGTGCTGGGACGGCGACTCAAACAGCTCCACCTTTGGATGCAAGCTCAATTTCCCAATTACCAGGGTCGCTTCTACGTAGACACTGGCCCGGTGGCAGAAAAGCCCTGGGCCATGCAGGCGGGCTTGGGTTGGATTGGCAAAAACAGCCTCCTGCTTACCCGCGAGTACGGCTCTTGGGTGTTTCTGGGAGTGATCCTGACCACTCTCAAGCTGGTTCCCGACCGTCCCCATACTGCCCACTGTGGCACCTGCACCCGCTGTCTGGAGGCCTGCCCCACCCAGGCCATCGTCAGTCCAGGGGTAGTGGATTCGCGCCGCTGCATTGCCTACCACACCCTGGAAAGCCACGCCGAGCGGATCCCTGCTGAGATTGCCCAGAACCTGCACAACTGGGTGGCCGGCTGCGACATCTGCCAGGAGGTTTGTCCTTGGAACCAGCGCTTTGCTCGGCCCAGTCCCCTTCCCGACTTTCAGCCTTACCCTTGGAATGTTGCCCCCGATCTCCAAGAACTGGCCCGGATTGGCGATGAGGAGTTCGACCGCCGGTTTCCCGCCTCTGCCCTGCGCCGGCTCAAGGCCCACCGACTGCGCCGCAACGCCCAAGCTGCCCTCCACGGAGATGCCGATTCGGCAGTAGGTGAGCCGGGATTAGATCGCCATCGAGTGGAGCCTCTAGAGCAGCCAGCGCAGCTCCCCAGCGCTACACTCTCAGGCCGCTCAGAGTAATGGACGAAGGTGATGGCTCATGTGCCCCTGAACTATGGACCAAGCCCGCCAGGTGGCCAACCAAGCGCCTTCTCAGCCTGCTGAATGGCACTCTTCCAACCGCGAAACGCCCTAGGTTGCCCGCAGTTGTACTGGCATGACCAAATAGCAGAGGCGCATCGCCCCAATTGGCTTCCAAACGGCTGGCTGCGTGGCTCCGTTGAGCTCCAGGCTCACCTGCTGCGTGTGGAACACCTTGAGAGCCTCCAGCAGGTAGCGGACATTGAAGGCCACCTCGAGATCAGGGCCGGTCATCTGTACTGGCAGCAATTCCTCGCCACTGCCTACGTCGGGTGCCTCGGTGCTAATGCGTAGGGTTTGGGTTGCCGCAGAGAGACTGAGCTTGACGATGTCGTTCCGCTGGGCAGCAAACACCCCCACCCGCTCTAGGGACTCCACCAGGGGCCGACGCTCTAAGGTTACGTGTCGCTCGAACTGCTTGGGCAGCAGACGGTTGTAGTCGGGGTACTGGCCCTCCAAAAGGCGGCTGGTAATCCGCTGCTGGCACTGAGCGCTGCTGGCGCCAGGGGGCAGAACAAATTGCACCTGCGACCGGTCAAACCGCAACTCCACCCTGGAGGCAACCGTTTGGGCGCTGAGGATGCGCTCCACCTCCCGCAGAGTTCGAGCAGGAATGGTGAAGTCAGGTCCTCCCCTGGATACCTCGACCGGGATTCCCTCAACTTCCACTTGGGCTATGGCCAGCCGATGTCCATCGGTAGCTGCAAACTCTAGCTGTGGCGGATCCCCTGGCACGAGCTTGACATGCACCCCTGTGAGCACCTGCTTGGTCTCGTCACTAGAGGCAGCAAAGAGGGTCTGGTCAATGCCCTGCAGTAGGCTCTCAATGGGCACCTCTAGAGCCTGCGCCGCGGGGTGTTCAAGGGACTCGCTCCCGCCGGGGCAAGCGGCAGCCACCTCGCTGGCAGCAGGGATCGCCACCTCCGGCAGGGTGGGGTACTCCTCTGCTGCAACACTGCGCAACTGGTACTGGCCAGCGGCTGAGGTGAGGAGGACACGCCCCTGAGCTTGGCTCAGGGTAACTGGGCCTCTAGGCAGACGGCTGACAATGTCGCCAAACAGCTTGGCTGGCAAAGCCAGGCGACCGGATGCCTTCACCTCCGCTTCAAACTCGCTGCGAATGCCTAAGCTGAGGTCAAAGCCAGTCAGCGCCACACGCTGCGTTTCTGCACTGGCCTCTACCAGCACGTTGGCCAGAATCGGCAGGGCGGGGCGGCTGGCAACCGCTCGCCCAACTGTTGCCAGGTGCTGGCTGAGCTCGGCTTGCTCACAGGTAAAGCAAAGGCTGCCGCTAGGACTCTCTCCCGCTTGGGGGAAGGGCTGGCCCATAGCGTCGTCAACGCCGTGGAGATCTCCAGACCTGCCGTCGCGCGGGGCAGACGCGAACAAGGCAGCCCTGGATTCTCCCTCCACAGGACGCTGAGCTTGCACCATTGCGGGACTTGCGAGCTGAGTATGCCAATCCTAGCACCCACTCGCCCCAGGCGATCCCTTAGCTTGCACTCTCGCGCGCGAGGAAGATTACAAACCACGATCCCTACCCAATTTAAATTTTTAGCTAGTAGTAGTAGGGCCTGTGGAAATTGTGGAAATTGATTGCCCGACGATTAGCAAAGCCTTACGCCGCAAGCCTTTGAGCTTATTCCCTGCCTGTGGAAAATCTGTGGATAACTTGGAGGTCTTTTCCACAGGGTATTTATACCTTGTGGATAACCTGGGGTCTTTTTCCACAGGTTTTCCACAGTTTTCCAAAGTTTTCCACAAGTTTTCCACAGGCTGGCAAGGCGGGAGCTTGAAAAGTTTACAAAACTTAATGCTATGCTCCTTGAGGATCCTCTAGACTGGGAAGCGGTAGCCTCAGGAGGGATCCCATCCAGGTTAGGGGCGACCTGGCAGGGGTTGGCTAGGGGCTTTTTGGGAAAGCAGGAGCTAGCTTGGTATCCTGCTTCCTTCAAGCAGCTAGGAGAGGTGGCTTGTGGGCAGCTAAGCTACCTCAGTACAGAGTGTTAAGGAAGGGGAAGGGTGGCTAAGCCAGAAGAGCTTCCTTGGTGGCAGCGTGTTCTCTCTCAAGAGCCTCACCCATTTCCTCATCCTCAGGCTCCGGAGCGGCATCTTGGCAATGCTTCATGGCCTGCAGCAGCAGCGCTTCTCCCTCTTGCAGCGTCTCGATGCGGCAGAGAAGGGCGCGAAAGTGGGAGGCGCCGGCAAAGCCTTTGACATACCAGGTCATGTGCTTGCGGGCCTGCCGGATCCCGCGCTCCCCCTTGTATTCCCAAAGCCCTCGCAGATGCTCCAAGGCTACTTGAATTCGCTCTAAGGGAGTAGCAGGCGGTCTCTCTTGCCCGGTCTTAAGGAAGTGATCGATCTCTCCCACTAGGAAGGGGTAGCCCATTGTGCCGCGGGAACACATCACCCCGTCAGCGCCGGTTTCTTCGAGACACTTCACGGCTGCAGCGGTGGAGAAGATGTCTCCATTGGCAATGACCGGGATGCGCAGACGTTCCTTAACGCGGCGGATCCACTCCCAGCGGGCTCTGCCGCTGAAGCCCTGGGCACGTGTCCGAGCGTGTACAGTAATAAGTTGGGCTCCTGCCTCCTGAAGGCGGTAGGCAAAATCCAAAATGTTAATCTCCTCGTCCGACCAGCCCAAGCGCGTTTTTACGGTAACGGGCACCTCCACTGCCTTGGCCACTGTCTCAACAATTTTTGCAGCGGTGTCTGGATCTCGCAGCAGGGAGGAGCCCCCACCGTTTCTGGTAATCTTATTTACCGGGCAGCCCATGTTGATATCCACCAGGGTTGCCCCTTCGTCCACAGCCATGCGAGCGGCTTCAGCTAGGAAATGGGGCCGGCAGTCAAACAACTGAATGCCAATGGGCTGCTCCCCCTCCCCCACCTCCATAACGCGGGGCAACTCGCGGGCATAGTGCAAGCCGATGGCGCTGACCATCTCAGTGTAAACCATGCTTTGAGGGGCAAAACGGCGGACTAGCCGCCGGAAGACCATGTCGGTTACCCCTGATAGCGGTGCCTGAAAAACCCGACTGAAGATCTTCACTCCCCCAATCTCTAGGGGTTGGGCCATTCGGGCTTGCAACTGCGGTGAAAGCTGCAGGCTCATTAGAAGCCGACGCAACTACCCTTCTTTGTTGACAAAGTAAAGAAGGCCCAGGATGCGCGCCTGTTTGATGGCTTTGGAGACTTGCCGCTGCTGCTTGGCGGTTAGCCCCGTAATGCGGCGAGGCAGGATTTTGCCGCGCTCGGTTACGAACTTCTTGAGCAGCTCAACGTCAGTGTATCTAATGGGTTCTCCCGGCTTGATGGGAGACAAGCGACGGCGAACGTAAACCATAGCTCCAGAACTACTTGATCTCCTTGTGAAGAGTATGGCGGTTACACTTGGGACAGTATTTTCTCAGTTCCAAGCGACCGGGGGTGTTGCGGCGGTTTTTGGTAGTGGTGTAGCGGTTCACACCTGGAGAACGCTTGTTAACGTTGGTGCGGCACTCCGTACACTCCAGCGTAACGATGATGCGAGCGCCTTTTCCCTTGGCCATGGTGAATTCCTCTGCGGAGAGAGTACTAGGCTACCTCTCCAACCTCAACAGCCATGGTTGGAGAAGGGCTTGCGTGTAAGCGCAACTACCAATTATCCAACTTTTCTTTGAGGGAAGCAAGCCAGCTTTTAACTTGCTTGCTGGTCTGCTGGCGAAGGCTGCGGGTGTTGCGGCCAACATCCTGACGTAGGCGCCCTAGCTGGCTGGAGAGACCCCGTACTGCCTCGTTGCGCTGGGCTTTGCGCAGAAGATCCCGTGCAGCCAGTTTAACGTCCTCAGTAGCTTCTCCCTCGAGGATTTCTTGTAGCAGCCGCAGGACTTTTTCATCCAGGTGGTAGCCCTGCTCGGATTCCACCACTAGGGTGCGCCCGGCGCGGTCGTGGATGCTCTGGCGCTTTTCCTTGTCGAAGAAGGCAAACAGTCCGTCGGCAGCCAGCGGCACCAGCAGGGCTGCCGTGAGGATAAACAGCGAGAGCACTCCCTCGCGGGCCAAGGAGCGAACTAGGTGAGGTGAGGCCTCGGTTTCCGGATCCAGGGTTTTGAGGTTCAGCAGCCATTTGCCCAAGCTCTGGCCAGCGGGTCGAGATTGGAAGTAGCCGCGGTTCACCAGCCAAGTGGCAAAAAAGGCAATGTAGCCGGTCATGTCCACGGCAGCCGCATCGGCTCCTACCAGAGAAGCCAAGCCCTGCGCCAGGTAGGAAACCCCCAGTCCCAGCCCAAAATCTAGAGCAAAGGCGCCGACCCGTTTGCCCCAGGGAGCCAGTTTGGGCAGGGTTTCCTCATCCTGGGGAACCCTAGCCGATTGCTCGGCCTGTACAGGAGGCAGGGAGGTTGCCGGGGGCAAGGCGCTAAAGGTTTGCCACTCGCTGGCGCTTTGGTCCAGTTGTTCGGTTTTGGGCCGTTCGAAATAGGGTCTGGGATCCGTCATCGCTGGTTGGGACAGTTTTTACCATTCTAGCGAGGCAAACCTACACCTCCAGCGCTAGGGGAACAGGGCTGCGGCGAGGGATCTCGTAGGTCATCCGATCCCGAGCCAGGAGGGTGTTGGGAAAAATGGCCCGGGCTTCGGCCAGCAGGTCTTCCAAAGTGATGGGGCCATCCGAGGTGTAGCGAGGGCTGAAGTGGGTGAGGATGAGGGTCTGGGCTTTGGCCTCGGCAGCCACCCGCGCAGCCATGGCAGCAGTGGAGTGCTTGGCGCGCTGGGCCAAGTCGCGATCGGCTTCGGCATAGGTGGCCTCGTGGATGACCAGATCGGCGGCGCGAGAGAGGTCAACGGCGTTGCGGCAGAAAGTCGTGTCGGTGCAATAGGAGAACTTGCGGCCTGGAATGGGATCCCCCACGTAGTCTCGTCCGTGGAGCCAGCGGCCTTGCCAGAAGATGGATTGCCCAGCTTTGAGCTGGCCGTAGAGGGGACCAGGTGGGATTCCATCCGCTTGGGCCTTGGCCACGTTAAAAGTGCCTGGTCGGTCCTGTTCCACCACGCGGTAGCCAAAGGCAGGCACCCGGTGATCCAGGGGCGCGCAAAAGACCCAGTACTCCGGATCCTGGAGAATGAGACCTGTCTCTACGGTGTGAACCCGAAAGGAATAGGGGATCCGCGTCTCGCTATATCGCAGCACCGCCTTCAGATACTCTTCCAGGCCAGGGGGACCGTAGATGTCGATGTGTTGGGGAGTGCTGCCCAGGCCGCAGGAAGCCAACAGTCCCGGCAGGCCGTAGATGTGGTCCCCGTGCATGTGAGTGATGAAAATGCGGCGCAACTGGCTGGGGCGCAGCTCGTCTAAGCGCAGGAGCTGGTGTTGGGTGCCCTCGCCACAATCAAACAGCCACCATTCCGACCGCTGCGGAAACTGCACCGCCACTCCTGACACATTGCGCTGGCGGGTGGGCATGCCAGAGCTGGTACCCAGAAAGGTAACCCGGATGGCGTTAGGATCCGTCACAAGGGTCAAACGTCGACAACGTTAAGGAACGGGATCCCTAGCTTATCAACTGTTTCTGCCTGGAAAGGATTGTTAGGATAGGGGTACGTGTCAGCTTTCCCGCCATGATCACCTTGACCGATAGCGCCATCCAAGAGCTAAAGCGCCTGCGCAGCAAGTACGAGAAAGAGGGATCCCAGCCCATCCTGCGCCTGGGGGTTAAGCCCAGCGGCTGCTCTGGCCTCTCCTATGTGATGAACTTTGAGTCCCAGGCCAACCCCGACGATCACACCTTCGACTTTGGGGATCTCCGGGTGGCGGTGGATCCCTTGAGCATGACCCTGCTCCAGGGCCTCACTGTCGACTTTTCCGAAGATCTGTTGGGGGGTGGCTTCAAATTCAAGAATCCCAATGCCGTGGCTACCTGCGGCTGCGGCACTTCCTTCGCCACTGCTGAAACTGCTGCTGTCGGCCATTAGGGGGCCTCAAGGATTGGATGGCACTAGACTGGGCAGGCGTAGTACAAACCAGGTCCACCCCTTTTGGCTAGTGACCTGGATGTGGCCCCGCAGATACTCCACCCACTGCTTCACCAAAGCCAGCCCCAAACCGCTGCCTGGCTGGACCCAGGGATCCGTGGTGGGCACGCGGTAAAAGCGCTCGAAAATGTGGGGCAAGTGTTCGGGCTCAATCTGAGCACTGTTGCCGACCCTAAACTCGACCCCTCCAGGAATCGACTGGATCCCTAGACGGATAGTGCCACCTGGCTGGGTAAACTTGCAGGCATTGCGCAGCAGTTCTTTGAGAACCTGATCCAGGAGCTGCGGATGGCTGTAAAATCCCGAGGCAGGCGGGTGCAGATCCCCAACCTGTAGCGTGAGGGAGTGGGCCTGCGCACATTGCCGTGCCGACTCGAGCAAGCTCTGCCAAAAGCTGGGCAGATCAATGGCCGCAACGGCAGAGCCCCACTCTTTCCCTTGCAGACCCTGCAGAGCCAACAGGCGGTCGATAAGATGGATTTCGACCTCGCACTCCTGCAGGGCAATGTCCCGGTACTGCCGCTGCTTCTCGTTGAGGGGGGTGCGGCCCAGGAGTTCCAAGGCTAGTCTGATTTTGGTTAAGGGCGTGCGCAGCTCGTGGGAGACCGCGGCCAAAAAGTGGTCTTTGAGGCGGTTGAGCTGCTCCAAATCTGCTACCTGGCAGGCCAGTTGAGCAGTGCGCTCCTTCACCTTGGCTTCCAGTTCTTGGTTAAGCTGTTGTAGACGGCGTTGGGCCTGGCTAACTTGCAGCAAGTGGCGCAGCCGCCGCTTCAGAACTGACCAGTGGATAGGCTTAGGGATGTAGTCACTGGCTCCTGCAGCAAAAGCCTCGTTGACAAAAGCTTCGTCTTCCAAAGCGGTGACGATTAAAATCGGCATGTCAGGGTTTTGAGCATGGAGGCGGCGGCAGCACTCAAACCCATCTAGGCCCGGCATCACCGCATCCAGGAGTACTATATCTGGCTGGTAGCGGCTTGCAGCTTCTAGGCAGGCTATGCCGCTGTCGGCTTCTAGGATGTGGTAGCCTTCTCGCTCCAGGGCGTAACGAGCCAAAAGCCGCTGGCTGGGATCGTCATCCACAATCAGGAGAAGGGGCCCCTTCTTTGTGGAAGCGGAGTTAGATCCAGTCAAAAGACCAACCTCAAGCTCCTGCATGGGCACCTGGAGAAGAAAGAGGTTTTGGCACAGCAGCCGACAGCTCGAGGATAACCCGCTGATACTTGGCTTCCAGCCGTCGGAGAGACCTCTCAATTGTATCCCGTTTTACAGATTTGGCCAAGGGCCTTGGCCCCTAGAGTGCTGCTGCTCCTGAGGCGATGGGCCACTGGGCCACAGCTTGGGCATCTTGCTACTAGGGATCCCAGCGGGGCTTGGCTGGCTTGCCGGATCTCCTGCCAGGGGCTTCCGAAGGATCCGTAGGCTGGCCAAAACAACAATTGTTACTTCTTGTTACTTCGAGGCAAAAAAGTTCCCCTACCCCTCTGAGAGGGGTGTAGACTCCCTGGCTTTTCTGCTCAAGGGGTTTGACGGGATCCCTGGCGCCAGCGGCGGTAGAGTTTTTCCAGATCTACCCAGACCATCACCACGGTGCTAAAGCCCATGCAAATGAGCAGTTCTGAAAGGGTCAACTCTTCCGTCCCGAAAAAGCTGCGCAGGAAGGGCACATAGAGCAGGGCCAACTGCAGCAGCAAAGTGGCCAACACAGCCCCCAGCAGGTAGGGATTGGAAAAGGGGTTGAGCTCGATGGTCAGCTTGTCATTGGAGCGAGCCGCCAGCGCATGGCCCATCTGAGCAATACACAGGGTGGTAAAGACCATCGTGCGCCAGTGGGGGATATGGGCTTTCACGATGGCCGTCATCAGGATCGTGGAGATGGCAAAGACCACGCCGACGCGCACCATGTAGGCTCCCAGCCCCTGGGCGAAGATGCTTTCCTTGGGGTTGAAGGGAGGGCTCTGCATCACCCCCGGCTCTGCTGGCTCCATTGCCAAAGCCAAAGCCGGCAGGCCGTCGGTTACCAAGTTCATCCACAGGATCTGCAGGGGCGTCAGCGGCACGTCCTCTAGGCCCAGGAGAGGTGTAGCCGCCACAGTCAACACCTCGCCGATGTTGCTGCCCAAGATGTATTTCACAAAACGGCGGATGTTGTTGTAGACCACCCGTCCTTCTTCAATGGCCGCCACGATGGTGGCAAAGTTGTCGTCCAAAAGCACCATGTCGCTGGCCTCTTTGCTTACATCGGTGCCGGTAATCCCCATGGCGATGCCGATATCCGCTTGGCGCAGGGCAGGGGCGTCGTTGACCCCGTCCCCCGTCATGGCCACAAACTGGTTTTGTTTCTGCAGGGCCTGCACGATGCGCAGCTTGTGCTCGGGGGCCACGCGGGCATAGACGTTGACCCTTTGCACCGTCTGCAGCAGCTCCTCAAAGCTAAGGCGGGAGAGGGTGCGCCCATCAATGGCCTGGCTCTCGGAGTCGAGAATGCCCAGCTCGCGGGCAATAGCTATGGCAGTGAGTTGGTGATCGCCGGTTACCATGAGGGTGCGGATCCCGGCCTGGCGGCAGCGGGCTACGGCTTCCCGCGCTTCGGGCCGAGGGGGATCGTACATGCCCACTAGGCCCAGCCACACCAAGTTGCGCTCAATCTCCTCGAGGTTCTCCGGGATCCCCTGCAGCCGCTGGGTGGCCACCCCCAAAACCCGGATGCCCTGGGCCGCCAAACGGTTGTTGGCAGCCAGAATGGCTTGTCGATCGGCTTCTGACAGCGCCTGCCAGGTTCCACTCTTCTGGATATAGGCACACTGCTCCAGCACCAGCTCAGCGGATCCCTTGACGTAGACGCCGTAGCTGCCCTCCTCTTGCACCACCACGCTCATGCGCTTGCGCTCTGAGCTAAAAGGGATCTCCTGCACCCGCGGGTGCTGCTCCTGCAAAGAAGCTTTCTGCAGATTGGCCTTGGCAGCAGCCACCAGCAGGGCGGCCTCCGTGGGATCTCCCAGGATCGACCAGGTGGGGGCAGCGCCGCGCTGGGCTGGGAGGGTAGCTTGCAACAGGGCGTCGTTGCAGAAGACCACGGCTCTGAGAAGGGCCTGCAGGTCGGGGGCGCTCTGGGGATCGATGGGCTGGCCGCCGCAGTAGAAGGATCCCTTGGGAATGTAGCCAGTGCCGCTGACGTGGTAGTGGCGGTCGGGGGTGAGGATGTCGGTGACCACCATTTTGTTTTCGGTGAGAGTGCCGGTTTTGTCGGAGCAGATGGTGGTGACGGATCCCAGCGTCTCCACGGCTGGCAGGCGGCGGATGAGGGCGTTGCGGCGCACCATGCGCTGGGTTCCAATAGCCAAGGTAACCGTGGTTACAGCCGGCAGCCCTTCCGGCACCACCGCCACGGCCATGCTGAGGGAAGTTTCCAGCAGCGAGGTGAAAGGCGCTAGGCTTCTGGCCTGCAGCAGCCCCACAATCACCACCAGAGCCACCAAGACCAGGGATCCCGACACCAGCACATTGCCCAACTGGCTCATGCGCCGCTGCAGGGGAGTGGGCTCGTTTTCCACTGCTTGGAGCAGCTTGGCCACCTTGCCCAGCTCCGTGTTCATGCCGGTGGCCGTAACCAAGAGGATCCCTCGCCCCTGGAGCACCTCGGTGCCCATGAAGGCCATGTTGCGCCGCTCTCCGAGCTCAGTTTCCTCGGGGAGGACACAATCGGCCTGCTTGGTAACCGGCACCGCCTCCCCTGTCAAAGCCGCCTCCCGCACCTGGAGGTTGACTGCTTCCACCAAGCGCCCGTCGGCTGGGATCTGCACCCCGGCCTCCAGCAGCACCCGATCCCCTGGCACCAACTGGTTAGCAGGGATCTCCTGCCACAGGCCGTCCCGCTGCACCCGCACGCTGGGGGAGGCCAGTTTTTTCAGGGCGGCCAGCGCCTTTTCCGCGCGGCTTTCTTGCAAGTAGCCCAGCAAGCCATTGAGACCCACCACCAGCAGAATGGCCAGGGCGTCCTTAGGAAACTCTCCCTTTTGCAGATCCAGAAGGGCTGAGATCGCCGCCACGGCGATCAGCATCAGCAGCATGACATTGCGGAATTGGTCAAGGAAGAGCTGCCAGGCGCTGCGGCCAGGAGAGGAGATCAGCTCGTTGGGGCCGTATTCCCGCTGCCTTTGGGTAACCTGCTGGCTAGTCAGGCCACAGTCGGGGTCGCTTTGCAACTTCTGGATAACAGCCGGAAGAGGCAGGCTATGCCAAGCAGGGGCATCCGAATGAGGAGATCCAGCAGCTTGGATCATGGGGACACTCAGGGTCAATGGACAAATTGTACGTTAGCTGTTGTCAGCCCTCTGATCCCGCTCCAGTAGCGGGTCTTTCGAAGTTTTCCAAAGAGGATCCCAGTCTCGCTGATTTCGTGGCAAGGTGGGGACAGATGCCGCATCGGAGGCTGCTATGGAGAGCAAGACTCCTGCTCGCGATGTCCAGGTGGCCACCATTGGCCCCTCTACCCTGGTTTTTCGCTCCCGCACCTGGAATCGCCTAAAGTTTGAGCTGGAATATGCCCGGCAGCGGGGCACCACGGCTAATAGTTATCTCATCCAGGCGCGGCAGACCTTGCTCATCGATCCCCCAGGAGAATCCTTTACCGACATCTTCTTGGAGGAGCTGGCCCAACACCAGTACCTGCAGCGGCTGGACTTTATCCTACTGAGCCACGTCAACTTCAACCGCATCGCTACCCTCAAAGCGCTTCTGCCGCTGGCTCCCTATGCGGTGGTGCTCTGCTCTAAGCCCGGATCCCTCACCCTGCGAGCGGCCTTTGAAGGCATGGAATCCCCAACTCCTAGCCGTGACGAAGAGGAGGCTGCCGATTTTGGCATTGCCTACGGAGCTAACCAGTCCTTTCGCCTGCGCGTGATCCGAGATGGGGATCGCCTGGATCTGGGGGAAGGCCATGAGTTGCATTTTCGCACCGTGCCCACGCCCCGCCACCCCGACGCCCTCTGCACCTACGATCCGGCCACGGGGATCCTCTTTACCGACAAGCTGTTTGGCGCTCATGTGTGCGACGAGCAGGTGTTCGACGAGCATTGGCGGCAGCTCAGCGAAGACCGCCGCTACTACTTTGACTGCCTGCACCGTAGCCAAGCGCCCCAGGTGAAGGCAGCCCTAGCCAAGTTGGAAGAATTCCCCGCCCAGATCTACGCCCCTGCCCACGGCCCCCTGGTGCGCCACAGCCTACGGCGGCTGCGCTTGGATTACCACCTGTGGTGCGAGGAGAATCCCCTGGAGCAGCGGGTAGCTCTCCTGTACACCTCCGCCTACGGGAACACCGGCCTGATGGCGGTGGCTATTGCCCAAGGCTTGGAGCGGGCGGGAGTTACCGTGGAGCGGGTTAACTGCGAATGGGCCACTCCTGAAGAGATTGCCCAAGCCCTAGAGCGCTGCCAGGGGTTCATTATCGGATCCCCCACCTTGGCCGGCCATCCTCCAGTTCAAATCCAAACAGCCCTGGGCATCATTCTCTCTTCCGTTCCCACCACCAAGCTGGCCGGGGTCTTTGGCTCCTACGGCTGGAGCGGCGAAGCCGTGGATCTCATTGAGAGCAAGCTGCTCAATGCCGGCTTTACCCTGGGGTTTGCAACCATCCGCGCTAGGTTCAAGCCTACCCATGCAATCCTGGAAGCCTGTCAAGAGGCGGGATCCCAGTTTGCCCAAGCCTTGCGCAAGGCCAAGCGAGCCCGCACCTCCCGCCAAGGGGGTGTTGAAGCGCAGGCGGATCGGCTGGTGCAGGCCTTCAGCCGGGTAGTGGGATCCCTCTGCGTGGTTACCGCCCTGCAAGATGGGATCCCGCGCGGCTTTCTCACCTGGTCAGTGGCCCAGGCCAGCTTCAACCCCCCAGGCCTTACCCTCTCTGTGAGCAAGGAAAGCGAGGCAGAGTTGCTTACCCGTCCCCAGGTGCCCTTTGTACTCAACATTTTGCGGGAGGGCAAAAGCAGCAGCCTGCAGCGGCACTTTCAACGGCCTCAACGCCCTGGCGAAGATCGCTTTGCCGGTCTAGCCATCGCCACTGCCGAGAATGGCTGCCCGATCCTTTTGGATGCCCTGGCTTACCTAGAGTGCCGTGTCAAAAGTTGGATGGAGTGTGGCGATCGCTACCTAGTCTACGCCGAGGCAGAGCGCGGCAAGGTGCTGGATCCCACGGGGGTTACCGCCATGCGGCGCGGGTAGAGTAAAGTGGAACAAGTTAAGTTCTTTGCTAATTTCAAGGAGAAAGCAATCCTGGAGATCGTTGGGAAAATCCTTTAGGGAGCCCCAAAGGCGGCTGCGGAGATTGCTGCCGAGGTTGTGGGAAAATCTGCAGGTGCTGTCCTTGGCCCTGCTAAGGTCGTCGGTCAGGCGACTCAAGCAGTTGCCCAAGCTGCTTTCGACCTAGGTATTGAGGTCGCTCGAGGAGCAGGAGAAGTTCTTGCTGGAGCTAGCGCAACTGCTCTCCATCTTACGGGAACTCTTGCTGACGGAACCTGGAACTATCTTGTCGAAGAAGCTGTCCACCACAAGCCTGAGCTGATCCCTATCGAGCCCTCCCTAGGCTGGGACGAGGCCCTGGTTTTTATCAACGGTTTTCTCAGCGAAGGCGAAACCCAACCTTGGAAAAAAAGACTATTGTGGGAAACACTCCGACGGGCTGGGTGGAAGGGATCCCTATACTACCTCTGGTGGGATGCTTTCAGTCCGGTGAGATTCGCCTTATCCACCCTTAAGCTTGGCGTAGGACTGCTTGCCCACTGGGAAGCCCACAAAGCCAAAGCCAAAAAAGTGGGGCTTGACTATGGCTATCCTCTGCTCTCCTCTTTGCCGGAAAGACAGATTACGCTGATGGGGTTTTCCTTGGGATCTAGGGTAGCCTACTACATTATGCGAGGTTGGCCTAAGACTGTAGATCCGCGCCTCAAGGATATCATCCTGCTCAGTGGTGCCGTTAGAAGGCAAGCCGATAAGCAGTGGAGCCTGCATGTAGAAAATATCACGGGAAAACTGGTGAATATCTACAACGAAGACGATCTGGTTTTGGCCTACGTCTTCAAAGTCCCATCCCTCAACCGCAGCCCCTGCGGGATCAAGCCAATTAAAGAGTTTCACCCCAGAATCGAGAACCTTAATGCCACTCACTTAATTGGCTCTGTAGAGCACAGCTACAAAGCCTATCTACCTCACCTGGAGCTCCTTCTGGATCAGAAGCTGGACTGGAAAGCTCGCTGCAGTCGCCTGCTCTAGGTGGGTAACTGCAGGTAGCCTCTAACCCTACAAAACCACAACCAGAGACTTTTGTTGCTGGCGGTCACCCTCCGGAGAGAGCTCAGCTTCAAGAGCAGTTGGCTTTTTCTGGAAACAGCAGTACACAAACTTTTGCACAGCGCCAGCGGGGGTGCGGTGTTCTTCTTGCTCATGCTTTAGGAGGTTGAAAGCGCTACCGAACTCTGCCTGCAAGAGATCGGGCGAGTAGCGCACAACAGGCAGGCCAGTGCATTGCGTAGGCCCGTCTTCACCGAAGGTGGCTATGATAGCAAACCCTCCTGGCTTTACTGCTCTCAGGACATTGGCCACGTATGCTCGCCGATCTTGAGGATTCGTAAGAAAGTGAAACGTTGCCCGGTCATGCCAAATGTCGTAGGCGTTGGCCGGCAGAGTTAGCTGGGTAATGTCGCCCTCTACCCAGTTGACTGTGTTTCCCCGCTCCCCCAAACGGGCCTTTGCCACTGCCAGAGCTGCCGCAGAGATATCGAGAACTGTTAGCTTGCGGTAGCCCGCCTCCAGCAGTTCATCTACCAACCTGGACGCTCCCCCGCCAACGTCAATAATCGAGGCTGAGAAGCCCAACCCCGTCTCCCGAATAAGACGCAGCGACCGCTCAGCGCGTGGCTGAAACCAACTGAGAGACTCGGCTCGCTTGGTCTTGTAGACGTTCTCCCAGTGTTGCTTCATCTTGCTGACCTGTGTTTGCTTATATGACCATATTTTCATGCTAGCAGCCAGGCAGCACACAACACCCCCCGCTGGAGGTGCTGGAACAGAGGCAACTCGCAGTAGAGTCCACCGGCAGGGATCCCTCTGTGCGTGCCCTCTGAGCGAGAGCTGATGCTCTCGGAACAGCTAGCCCAGCCGCCGCTAGAGGAGCTGCCTTTGCTTGGCTCTGGCTAGCTGGCCTTGCGTGCAGGCAGGATCTGCGTTGAGTAGAATCGACCTGTCCTTAACAAAGAAAGCAAGGATGGTTTGGCAGTTGTTGACGTGGCCAGCGCAGGGCTTGCTATGGCTAGCAGAGCAGATTCGCGAGCGGGCCGAGGCGCAACTTGACAGCAGGGAAAACCTCCAGAAAGAGCTTACAGCTCTGCAGATCCAGCTTGATCTAGGGGAGATCGACGAGGAGACCTATACCCGCCGAGAAGAGGAGATCCTGCTGGCTTTGCAAGCCCTGGCGGAAGCCGAAGCAGCTACCAATGGGGAAGCAAGGGATCCTCAAAACTCTTTGCCATGCCCCCAAGACAGCTTGCCCCAAGAAGGAATCTATCCCGCTGATGCAACCAAAAGCTAGGTACCTCGGAGCGGTTGCAGTCTTTGAGCCTAGCTACAGGCAAGGGGTCTGCTTGCCGTAGCAGCCGGCGGCCTGTCCCCTACCCGCCCAATTGTGCCAGAGCGATTTTACTTAGGAGCGCCAAGCTCGCCAGATCCCGAACATCATCTTCAGATTCAGAATGTTCAGGGCTTGCGGTATCATGGGCTAAGCAGCCCCCGAACAATTGGAAGCAGCGAGGTCAAGGCAGTGGTTAGGGTAGCCATCAACGGATTTGGTCGTATTGGTCGCAACTTTTTGCGCTGTTGGCTAAGTCGTCCGCAGTCCAATGTCGATATTGTTGCCATCAACGACACTTCAGACGCTCGCACGGCTGCCCATTTGCTCAAGTACGACTCCATCCTTGGAACCCTACAAGGAGTGGAAGTGGAGGCTAGCGAGGGTGGTTTGCTAATTAACGGCAAGCACATCCATGCCGTTTCCGAGCGCAACCCCAGCAACCTCCCCTGGAAAGAGTGGAAGGTGGATCTTGTAATCGAGGCCACCGGCGTTTTTGTCGACTACCAGGGGGCCTCCAAGCACCTGGAGGCGGGAGCCAAAAAGGTGGTGATCACTGCCCCAGCTAAGGGAGGTGACATCCCTACCTTTGTCTATGGTGTTAACCAGCACACCTACGACCCGGTGCGGCACAACATTGTCAGCAACGCTAGCTGCACCACCAACTGCCTTGCCCCGATTCTCAAAGTGCTGCTGGACAAGTTCGGTGTGCGGCGGGCTACCATGACCACCACCCACAGCTACACGGGCGACCAGCGCATTCTGGATGGAGGCCACCGCGATTTGCGGCGGGCGCGGGCGGCAGCGCTGAGCATGGTGCCAACTACGACGGGGGCAGCCAAGGCGGTGGCGCTGGTGATTCCTGAATTGAAAGGCAAGCTCAACGGGGTGGCGGTACGGGTTCCCACGCCCAATGTCTCTTTGGTGGATTTGGTGGTGCAAACAGAGCGCCGAGTAATTGCCGAGGAGGTCAACGCCGCCCTGAAGGAAGCCTCGGAAACGACCATGAAAGGGATCATCGCCTACTCAGACGTTCCCTTGGTTTCTATCGACTACCGGGGCCACAGTTGCTCCGCCATTGTGGATGCAGAGCTGACCAGCGTCCTGGACGGGGATCTGGTCAAGGTCATGGCCTGGTACGACAACGAGTGGGGCTACTCGCAGCGGGTGCTGGATCTGGCTGAATACATGGCCGCTCACTGGGTAGAGTAGTCGGCTGCTTCTCATCCCCTAGTGGCAGAGAGGGAAAACTCGGCAAAGACTTGCCAGCGCTTGCCGTCGTGGATGAGGAGGGTGAGGGCAGAGGCGAGAAAGGATCCCTGGAAGGGACGATTCTGGAAGAGTGGCCAGGCAGCGCGGAACTGGTCTGGCCGGAGATCTCGAAAGGCTACCGTTATGTGAGGCACAAAAGGACGAGGGGGAGGTGTTGTGGCCTGCTGCCTGAGAAGAAGGCTCATGTGCTGCTGGGCCTTGGTCTGCAGCCGCTCCAGCTCTGAGGAGGGCTCAACGTGAATATAGATAACCCGCGGCGCGAAAGCGCCAAAGCCACGCAGCTCAACGGCAACTGGGGCCTGCTCTTTGGCAAATTCTTCCAGGGATCCCGTCAGGGCTGCCAGCTCAGCGGTGGGCCACTCAAAAGGAGGCACGAGGGTGATGTGAGGGGGTGAGCGCAGGGCTGCTCGGCTGGCAAATTGCTCGGCAAACTGTTGTTTGATTGCCGTCAC